>JALXCD010000038.1 GCA_026991135.1 Deltaproteobacteria bacterium
GTGCAAGAAAAAACAAATAAACATTCATCTTATTTCAATTTAAAAATCCCCATATCCCCTTTCATCTTCATCAAGAGGAAGAGCTGCCTTTGGGTCAACTTGTGATGATTTGGGCTTAAAGGATTTGGCCTTTCCATTTCCACCATTTGATCCTTCTACTTTTTTAGTAAGGCCTCCAGCCAAAAGGCTTGCAGCATCTCCACTTCCCTTAAGCATGGCACTTAGTTGTTGTAAAAGCTCTGGAGTGATTCCCGGAGGAAGGACACCTGCTCCACCTTGTGCCTCTTGCCGTTGAGATAGGGTGAATTTTTCAACGTCTTCAATTACTGACTTTATCTGGGCCTGCAATTCCTCGGCAGCAGACGCAAGCTCTTGACTTTGCTGTGCCGCTGACTGGACACCTGAGCTTATCTCTCCAACGGCCTTGGTTATCTGCTCCATGCCGGTTGCCTGCTCCTGGGTGCTGGTGTCAATCTCTGCCACGAGGTCCTTTATCTTGACTGCATTTTGTTGTATCTCATCAAGGATCTTTGCAGTCTCACTGGTAAGCTCCACCCCTACGTTTACCTGTTTTATGGCGTTTTCTATCAAATCTGCTGTTTCCTTTGCAGCCTTTGCACTCCTTCCGGCAAGGTTTCTTACCTCTTGGGCAACAACTGCAAAACCCTTCCCATGCTGCCCTGCCCTTGCAGCCTCAACAGCAGCATTTAAAGCAAGAAGATTTGTCTGAAATGCGATTTCATCTATCACCTTGATAATTTTAGCAACATTTTGTGCTGCCTCTGATATGCCGTCCATGGCCTTAACCATCTTGTCCATCTGCTCCTTGCCCTGTTGACTGGTCTTGGCAGCCTCATTTGCAAGGTTATTGGCAACCTGTGCATTTTCTGCATTAAGCTTTACCTGGCTATCTGTCTCTTCTACACTGCTAGAAATCTCTTGAACTGCAGCCGCCTGCTGTTGTGCAACAGATGAAAGACTTTGACTTGAAGATTCAACCTGGTTACTTGCTACTGCCGATTGATCCATTGCAGTTTTTATGTTGTGAAGTCTGTCATTTATCTGATCAAGGAAGGAGTTTAATGCATCTTTTGCCCTATTAAAGTCACCAAGAAAATCCCTTTCTATACGTACTGACAAATCACCTTCTGCCATCTTGGCCAGCACATCACCAAGCTCTTCAACTGTTAAGTCTGCATTTTCGGCAAAGTTATTTATTGCATCTTTAATCTTGGCATGATCACCTTTATATTCTCCAGTGACCCTGGCTGAAAGATTCCCTTCCTTTAACTCCTCTAAAACATTAAGGGCCTCTTTAATGGGAAGGAGTATGGCATCTAGCATCTGATTTATGCCTTTTATTATATCAGCATATGCACCCTTAAACCCTTCTACATTTCCACGTTCATCGAGTTTTCCCTCTCTGGAATATTCGGTAAGCTTGTTAAGCTCCCCCTGAAAATCCTGCAATACAAGGGCGATGGCATTGACATTCTGCTTCATCTTTTCGTGATCACCCTGGTATTCTTCAGTAATAAGCTCATCTATCTTTCCTTCAGCTATCCGGGCCAATACCCTGTTGCCTTCTCCAATGGGAAGAAGTATGGCATCTAACATCTTGTTTATTTCAATACCAAGCTCCTTTATCCCAAAACGGAGGCCCTCTGGATTTACCCTTTCGTCTAACTTTCCTTCTACAGCACATTGAGCAACCCTTTTTACTTCATCAATGCCCTTTTTCTCATCCCGAATATCCACGACATATTCTACAGCCCCTATAACTTCACCTTCCGAACTGTAGAGGGGGGCACCAGTATATCTAATAGGAATATTTTTTCCTGTTGGATCAACTATTGTTTCAGCAGTATGGGCGCATTTTTCTTCCATTGCACGCCTTGTCCGGCATTCAGGGCTATTACAATGAGGGGTCCTAAATAGCTCGTAACACTTTCGACCAATGCAATCTTCCTTTGAATAACCAACAGCCTTGGCCGCAGTTCCATTTATGACAGTGATATTAAAATCCTTATCAATTGCCATTAAAGGTGTGGGAATTTGTTCAAAGGTATTTAACAGTCTATCGATTTGCTCCTGCTTTTTCTTTTCTTCTGTGATATCTAGGACATACTCCACCCCGCCAATGACATTGCCATCCTGGTCATATAAGGGAGATCCTGTGTATCTAATTGGAATATTTCGACCTGAGGGATCACAAATTGTCTCACCAGTAATATGTCTTCTTTCCATCATTGCCCTATGGGTGCAACAATCTTTTGTCTGACAATGGGGTGTTTTAAAGAGCTCATAGCACTTTTTCCCAACGCATTCTTCAGGGCTAAGACCTAACACACCTGCACCTGCCGGGTTCATGTAAGTAATGGTCATTTCCTTATCAATGGCCATTACTGGCGTTGGGATATTTCCCAATATCATTCCGTGATCAACCAGTTCCTTTGATCTCGATGTCTTTTTCTGGGTCATTGTTTCCTCCTTTTTATCTAAAATTTCTTTATCCTTTTTTTCTTTTCCAAAATTTTCTAGGTTGAGACTTTCATCTATCCATGAAAGGTCTTGCTCATTTTCTTTTGCCTTTTTTTTATTATTGCTAGCCACCCTACCACCCCCTTTTTATGCTGCCTTTTTTAGTTCATTATTGCCTGTGATATCCCTTTCTGGCAGGCAAATCTCCTTTGAAAAGAGAAACTTACCCACATCCAATATGGTACAGACCATATTTTCCAGTTTTCCCAGTCCCTTAATTACGCTCTTTTCATCCTTGGTCTGTTTCCAACCTGGAGGTGGAGATATGTTTTCAGGAGATATTTCCAACACATCGCTTACTTCATCCACAACAATGCCAGTAGGGATACTATCCACTTCTAAGACAATTATGCATGTCCTTTCCGTATAATCTTGGGCAGGAAGTCCAAATCTGATTCTGACATCCATAATGGGAATTACTTTTCCCCTTAGATTTATTACGCCCTTTATAAACTCAGGGACATCCGGAACCTTTTTAAAGTCCTGGATACCAACAATTTCTGTTACGTATTCAATCCCTACTGCATAGTCTTCACCTGCTACCTTGAATGTGAGAAACATATTCTCAATACTTTCTTCTCCAAGGCCATTTTTAGTTAGTTCTGTATCCTTTTCTGACATATTCTTTACCTCCGTATCTTTTCTTCTTTATAAAGTGAAAAGGTTTCTTGATCTAAATCTAGGATATGTTCCCTTAACCATTTGATTAAAAAGTTAAGTAACTTTTGATCTATATCTGCTTCTTCTCTAAAAAAGCTTGCAGTTAACTGCATTATGGATTCTATAAACTTAATATGTTCCTTTTTATGGTGTTCTTCTATTGAAAGGCCTTTAAATAATTCTTCTTCGGTTGAAAAATGATACTGTGTATAGTCTATTAGTTCAGTCAAAATGACTTTTATGAACTCAGAATCTACCTTTGTTTTACTAGCCTTTATTAGACTATTTATAATATTAAAAAGTTTTTGATGTTGTTTATCTATTTCCTTAATTCCAACTTCATATTCTTTCTTCCAGGTAAGTTCAGAATACTTAGCAGGAGTCATTTTACCTTTCCCTCTCAATAGTCAATTTTATTATTTTAGTATCTAAGCTCTTAATTTTCACAAACTCAGGAAATACATATCTTTTTTTATCTATTTCTTTTGTTATAAGTGATTCATAACTGGCCTGTTTGACTAATGTATCAAAGATTAGATTAATGTGTTTGTCTCCCATATCTTTATTAACCCTCCATGTTACCTTGATATCATTGTCAAAAGTGTTTGGGGGATTTCTTCTAGTGGCACAAGTTTTTCAGCACCACCCATTTCCCAGCCAGCCCTTGGCATACCCCAAACAACGCTTGTAGCCTCATCTTGTGAAATGGTGCGCCCGCCCGCCTTTCTTATCTCAAGGAGTCCCTCTGCTCCATCCTTTCCCATTCCAGTCAAAAGAGCTGCTGCTGCATTTTTGCCCGCATGTTGTGCAACGCTTTTAAATAGGATGTCCACTGATGGCCTATGGCCGGATACCTTTTCACCTTTTCTTAGAACTACTCTGTATTGACCACCTGAACGGTGAAGTTCCATGTGATTTGCCCCTCCTGGGGCTATGAGACAAAGGCCTGTTAGGACCCTGTCGTTATTTTCTGCCTCTTTCACCTTCATCTGGGAAATACTATCAAGTCTTTGTGCAAAGGCCTTGGTAAAGCCTTCTGGCATGTGCTGAACAATAACAATTCCAGGGGAAGTCCTGGGAAAGGCAGGAAGAATTCTCGCCAGGGCCTCTGTTCCACCGGTTGAGGCACCTATGGCTATTATCTTATCGGTTGACTCATCCAAGGCACTGGTAATCTTAAGCTCATTAATTTTGGGCAGGGTTGACCTTTTTTGTCTTGAAAACTTTTTGACATCAACCCTTGCAGCCTCTTTTACCTTCCTTCTTATTTCATCAAGCATTCTCGGAAGGTCATCGCTAACTCCTGTCTTAGGTTTAGTGACAATATCTACTGCCCCTGCCTCAAGGGCCTCTATTGTGATCTTTTTCCCACTTTCTGTTAAAGAGCTGACCATGATAGTGGGTGTTGGATAAACAGGCATAAACTTTTTCAAAAAGGTGACCCCGTCCATCTTGGGCATTTCAACATCAAGGGTGATTACATCGGGGCGCTCTAGAACCAGTATGTCTCTTGCCTGATAGGGATCCCTGGCAGTGCCTATGACTTCTATTTGAGGATCTTTGGATAGACCATCTTTCAAGATTTTTCTTACCAGTGCAGAATCATCAACTATTAAAACCCTTATCTTTTTCATTGCCGTTTTTGTTTACTCCTTCCTAAAGAAACCTATTTTTCTAGAAACCTTTTTCCACCTGGTGTTCATTCCATTAAGAGACTCTGTCACACTTACTATGAGCCATCCTCCAGGCTCTGTTACGTCATAAATTGCATTGATTATCTTTTCCCTTTCATCCTGGGTGAAATAGTAAAGGACATTCCTGCAAAAGGTGATGTGGAATCTCCTTTTAAAGGGATAAGGGCGTTTTTTTAGATTAAGTCGCCTAAAAAGACAGATGGAACGAAGGGTATCATGAATCTTTACGAAATTTTTATCTTTAAAATCAGTGAAATATTTCTTTATAAGTTCATTGGGTATATTTCTTGTTCTTTTCCGTGGATAAATGGCATCTTCTGCCTGCTTAAGTATCTTAAAACTTATGTCAGTCCCTAGAATAGCCACCCTTTTTTTAAGCTCAAAAATGCCTAAAATTTCAGAGGCCACCATTGCAATTGTATATGCCTCTTCACCCGATGAGGCAGCGGCGCTCCAGATTCTGACCTGTCTGTCTCTTCCTAAGACGTCAGGAAGTATCTCCTCCTTGACCCATTCCCAAATGTCCTCTCTGAAAAAGGCAGTATGGTTGGTGCTTGCGGCTGCCACTATTTGAAGGGCTATTGCGCTTTTATTGCCATTTCCATTTTGAAGTTGGTCGTATAACTGGCTTAAAGTCATCCGGTTATCCAGACAGACCTTAAAAAGCTTGTGCTTCAGGGTTTCAAGCTTGCCGTCGGGATAATAGATGCCTGTTTGACTATTAAGCCACCTTGCGATCTCCTTAAGGGCAGTCAAATCTTCCTTGTTTATTGCAACTCTAGGCATATTTAGGCCCCTACATGATCTAGCCTTATGCAATCAAGAACCAGGGCCGTCTCACCAGAGCCCAGAAGTGCCCATCCTGCCCCTGCCTTTATATCCTTTGCATAGCCCTGAAGGGGCTTTATGGTTACCTGCTGCTGCCCCAATATGTCATCAACAGGTATGGCCACAGCCCTCTTTTCCCCTCTAACAATAACCAGGAGTTCATCTCCATTCCCATTGGGAGGTCCTTCTTTGTCATTTAGATGATAAAATTCTTCCAGTCGAAGAATGGGAATAAGCTCTTCTCTTACCCTTACAACTTCACTGTCATCCGCCGAGGTCTTTACAATCCAGTCCCTTTCAGGACGAAGTATCTCAACAACATTTTCGGTTGGAATGGCATAGCGAATGTCTTTATGTTCAACTACCATGCTGTCCAAAAAGGCCAAGGTTAACGGAATACAAATGGCTACTCGTGTTCCCTTTCCAGGGGTACTTTGAATTTCAATGCGACCGCGGACCTCTTTTACTGCAGCATTTACCACATCCATACCAACTCCCCTTCCAGATACACTTGTGACCTTTTCTGCCGTGGAAAAACCAGGATGAAAGATATATTGCCAAAGCTCTTCATCTGGAGGTTCTTTATCATTTGATATAAGCCCCTGATCCCTTGCCTTTTTTAAAATTGCATCTCTATTTAGGCCCTTTCCATCATCTATGACCTCGATTACAACCTCACCCCCCCTTTGGGATGCCTTAAGAAAGATGGTCCCTTCCTCGGGCTTTCCTGCCTTAAGCCTCTCTTCCGGCGGCTCCATGCCATGATCTCCTGCATTTCTGATCATGTGAACCAAGGGGTCGTGAAGGGACTCCACCACTACCTTGTCAAGTTCTGTCTCATCTCCCTGGGTTTTAAGCTTCAATTTCTTCCCTGTTGTTTTGGCCAAATCCCTTACAAGCCGTTGCATGGGCCTAAAGAGGGTGGATACAGGAACAAGTCTCATGCCCGCTGCAATATCCTGAAGCTTTCTTAAGAGTACCTCTACCTGATGCCGTTTTTCTTCAAGACCTTCTATTTCGAGGTCTTTTAGCTCAGGATGGTTTATGACCTCTGCTACTGCCACACCAAACTCGGCAACAAGGTCCATGAGTTCATCCACCTTTTGAGAGCGCACCTTTAAAAAGGGATCACTTGAGCGCCTGACAGTTGGCTCTTTTGGTTTTTGTATGGACTTTTGAGGAGATGTTTTGGTTGAAGCCTTTTTCTTGATTGTTTCTTTTTTGGCTTCTTCTTTTTTAGCGGTTGTTTCTTTTTCGGTTTTACTCAAATGTTCATTTTCGGAATCTTCCTGTACTTCCTTACTTTTTTCATTTTTCCCTTGAGCCTCTATTTTTTCATCCTTTTTTATATCCTTATCATTTCCCTCATTTCCCTTTTGGCAAAAGGTCTTAAATTCTTCAATCTCATTTATAAATTCGTCTTCCGTTCTTCCTTCTTTTAGCCCTTCAAAGATCTCCCTTAAGATGGTAATTCCTGAAAACATGTTTACAACTGTATCTGCATCGGGAAATTCACCTTTTTCTCTAAAGGGCTGGACCATGTCCTCAAGGAAATGAGCAAAGGAACTTAGGATTGGAAGATCAAAAAAGGCAGCAGTGCCCTTTAAGGTGTGAAGTGCCCTCATAAGACCAGCCATGACCTCCTCAGGGTCTCCTTCCCTAAGTTCTAAATGGATTAGTGCCTCATCTGAGGCATCTATTAGATCCTCTGCATCTGAAATAAATTGTTCCAAAAGCTCACTGGTGCCACTGGACATACCAATCCCCCTCAAAAAATAGACAAGAATTTGCTTT
This sequence comes from Deltaproteobacteria bacterium, assembly GCA_026991135.1. Classification (GTDB taxonomy): domain Bacteria; phylum Desulfobacterota; class Dissulfuribacteria; order Dissulfuribacterales; family QOAL01; genus JAADCZ01. Next base: position 7,518 of record JALXCD010000038.1, read on the forward strand.
TTTTGAAAAACGCCTTTTTATTTCAAGCTATCATGGCTTGGGAATTGGGCTGTCGTGGCCCTAAAGACGACCAAATAAAAAGACATATTTTTTATAGCTTTTTTTCTTTTTATAGCTTCGGCTCAAAACCAATAATCCTTAAATATTTTTTTAGGGATTTTTTTAAAGAAATTATTGATGTGAGGAATTGTATTGGTAATCAGTAAAAAAATGATTCCTAATGCTAGTCAAAAT
>JALXCD010000039.1 GCA_026991135.1 Deltaproteobacteria bacterium
CCATTCCGAACACGGAAGTGAAGCCCCCCAGCGCCGATGATACTGCCACCGAGAGGTGGTGGGAAAGTAGGACGCTGCCAGGACCCCTTTTTATGTCAGAGATTGTGAAAAAAAGAACTAAATGGGTGGAGAATACGAAGATAGTCTGGATAAAGGATCTTGTTAGAGTAAGAAGTTTTTAGAATTTTTAATTTATTAATATATAGTGAGTTTATTTGCATTAGGTAAAGATTATAAATTATTTCAGTTGCTTATATTCGCTCCCCTTTTTAGTTGACTTTTGTTTAGGATCCCCTATTTTTAAATAAAATCCAATTATAAAACATTTTTAAGAAAACCTTTTTGCAGTGTGAATCTTTTGCTTTCCCTTATGTTTTGAATGGAAAGATTATCATGGGGGTGATGTATGAGAGGGTTCTTTAACTCTGTCTTTTGGGTGTTGCTTTCTGGGCTGATTTTGTTCATGTCCGCTTCTTACGCTTCTTCCAACGTTCTTTTCATCCTTGATGGTTCCAATTCTATGTGGGCCCAGGTGGATGGTGTTCCCAAGATTGTCACGGCCAAGAAGGTGCTGGTCTCCTTGTTGAAGGATTTGCCGGCTGACACCAAGGTGGGAATAATGGTTTATGGTCACAGATCCAAAGATGATTGTAGGGATGTAGAGCTTTTGGTTCCCATTGGTCCCAATGATCCCGACATCCTCGCAAAACGGATACAGGCCATTCAGCCTAAAGGTAAGACGCCCCTTACCTATTCTCTGGAACAGTCTTTACCCCTTTTCACTCATCTTAAGGGACAAAACAACTATGTGGTCTTAGTTTCTGACGGGAAGGAGACCTGTGAAGGTAATCCCTGTCAAGCGGCAAAGAAGCTGGCAGCAGCGGGAGTAGGACTTAAAGTCCATGTGGTGGGCTTTGACGTATCTGATGAGGAAAGGAAGCAGTTGGAATGTATCGCCAAAGAGGGAAAGGGGCGCTATTTCAACGCCAAGAGCACTGAAGGGTTTAAGACCGCTTTCGCTCAGGTAAAAAAAGAAGTTTCTTCCCGGCATGCACCTAAAAATGAAGTGTACTTCTTTGATGATTTCGAAGGGGATGAGTTGAAGGAGGATTGGGAGGTAATAAATCCGAATCTTGACAATTTCATTGTTGAAAACGGTTTTTTAACGGTCATCAGTTCAAAGGTTGGCCATCTGTGGGATGAAAAAAACAAAGTGGAAAACATGTTCAGGCTGACAAAACCCATGCCCAAAGGAGACTGGATCATGTCTGTAAAATTTACTATCGATTTGCAGACGGAAAAAGAGATACCTTTTTTGGCCCTATATCAGGATAAGGATAATTACATAGGAATTTTTGGATACGGGTATAAAGATGTAGGTTGGGATGATGGAAAATATTATATTGAAGTGGTGAAAAGGCTTAAAGGTAAACGTGTACACTTTTCAAAAAGGGTATATAGTTCCTACCCCATCACAAAACTTAAATATAGCGACCTAATGAAAACTATGCCTCAACCCCTAATTTTCAGGATAAAGAAAGTGGGGCGTTCTTATTATGCTTCGGCCATGTTGGCAGGAGCTAAAAATCCTAAGTGGGTTGAGCTTGAAAAAGTCACCGCCTTAAGGGCCAGGGGTAATTTAGTTATTGGTATATACCAAGATAAACGCACTGAAGGGGAGACTACCATCAATTTCGACTGGGTAAAGATAGAGATAATAAAGTAATAGGGTCAAGGCCGGATTATTGAATGATTTAAGCATTTTTGAAAAATAAAAGGGGAAGATAATGAGAAAGGGTAAGTTTCTCATTTATCTTATCCTTGTGGCGTTTATTTTCTTTGGATTGAATCCATCAAGGGCAGAATCTGCGGAAGAAGCAGATGAAGCCCGATTACTTTTCCTTAATTTCTGTTCTCGACTTGGTTCTGTTAAGACTAACTTGATAACTGATCCGGTTAAACATGCCATCTGGGAGGATACTATTCACTATCTGAGCAAACGATTTGGCCAGGGTTTTTCAGAAGGTATCCCCCTATCCCAGGCTGAGCCCACAGCTAAGAAAAGAGTGGTATGGACTATCACAACGCTTCAGGGAAGACATAAGAGAGAAATAAGAGTTACCTGGATACCCGGGGATAGAAAGTTAAGAATTTTTATCTCTGGAGATGCCTCGGGAAGAAAGTTGGGAACAGCTAAGATTCCCATTGGAAAATATGAATTAGCAATTGAAGTAGATGTTATTCAAACTTCTGGAGTTG
>JALXCD010000040.1 GCA_026991135.1 Deltaproteobacteria bacterium
GAGTATGATGTCTCTTGCATTTTCAGTAAATTTTAAGGCGCTAATGTAACCAAGGACTGTTTTTGACAGGGAATCCCTCACAAACTTTTTTAAAGGTATGCGTCTTTTATTAACAAAAAGGCTAATTTCTCCCTGCTCTTTAAGTTTTTTTAGCTTCAGTTTTTCTTCTAAAAAATCAGATAACTTCGAAGTGTCATTAAAAGAAAAATTTGGCACACCCTCAACTGGAAAGTCAGCTACTACAGCCATTACCCCTTTAACTCTTTCTTTAAGGAGTTCACTGCTTATATCTTTTCTTGCAACTTCAATCTTTTTGACATCTTCTTCGTTTTTAAATCCTTCCGCAATTACCAGGTCCATTCCATGAAAAAACATATTTGCAATAAAGTTAAGGTTTGGTCTTTCCTCGTAGCTAATATGACAGGACAATTCAGGCGTAACCAGTGTTATCTTCTTTATACCATCTCTTTTGTATAAGTCGGTGTCAGAACCCTCCTTGTTGAAAGGGGTAAGGGAATGTTTGGTGGACTTTATTATACCAATTTTATAACCTCGCCTTCTCAGTTCAGATGTAATTTTTCTTATTATTGTGGTTTTACCACTATTGTGAAAGCCAATAAAGGCAATGACTTGTGGCATCAAGGACTCCTTTAAATTAAGTATTTAGAAAGAATATCTGCTATGTTACTTTTATATTAGTGGTTCTTCAATAAATAACGGGCTTAAAATTGTAATCATGATCCCTATTACATTAGAGCAAAAGACCTCTCTAATCACTCAAGGAGGCCAGGAAGAAAGACACGAGTTCCTTGCAGTTGAAGCACCCTTTAAGGTCTTTTTAAATGATGAACAAATTGGTACATCCATGGTGTTGCCAACAGCTCTTGAAGAGTTTGGTGTAGGCTTCCTTTTTGGTCAGGGTTATATTGGAAAAAGGGAAGAGGTCAAAGAGGTATATGTATGTGATGAGGGAAAGATTTCTGTTTATGCGGATGTTGAAAAGGTGGCTCCTAAAGAAGTAATTATTACATCAGGTTGTGGCGGAACTGGTAAAATTTCAAGGGATATGCTGGAAGGCGCCTTTGAGCCTTTACATGATTTTGAAATTTCATTTAACGAAATAGAAAGATTTGTCCTGGCAGTTCTCCATAAGTCGGATCTTGGTCAGAGGACGCACTGCGTTCACTCATGTGGATTTTGGTCGGAAGGAAGGCTTACTGCTTTTTATGAAGACGTGGGAAGACACAATGCAGTTGACAAGGTGATAGGTGCGATTTTATTGGGCAAGTTTTCTCCAAAGGGGGCAATTTATACAACTGGTAGATTGACTTCGGACATGGTCCTCAAATGTGCAAGAATCGGTATTCCCATTGTTATGTCCAGGACAGCCCCCTCTTCCCTCGGACTTGCCATTGCAAGAAGGGCAGGTGTAACCCTTCTTTCCTACGTAAGGCCCCATAGGGTTAACTGTTTTTATGCCTGCCACAGAGTTTTGAAAGGGTAAAACAGGACATTTACATAGTTTTTGGCCTTTAAGGTCATGAGAAAATCACGACTTGTAAATTGTATTGGCTTTGATGATTGTCCCTTCCCAAGGGGATTTAAGGGAGACGTTAAAATAGTTGCCTCTGTCTTTGCAAGTCTTAGATTTGATGGTCTTCTCATTGGAAAAATAAGAAAGGATGGGATCAACTCTACAAAAAGAGTAATAGAACTTGTCAAAGAATCAAAATTCTATAACCATGCAAATATCTTGATGTTTCAAGGGGTTGCCTTTGGAGGATTTAACGTAATAGATGCCAATAAGATATCAAAAGAGCTCAAAATCCCTGTTCTAATTGTTTCAAGAAAGGAACCCGACTACCAAAGGATAAAAAGGGCCTTAATTGAAAAGGTTCCGGGAGGAGTTAGAAAATGGAAACTAATTGAGCAACTAGGTCCAATGGAACCTTGCAACAATTGTTTTATCCAGAGGGTAAACATCCCCTTTTCAGAGGCAAAAGAGATAATGGATTTTTTTACAGTGCATGGGAATATTCCTGAGCCCTTAAGGGTAAGTCACATTATTGCTACTGCCATTGAAAAGGGTATAAGCCGGGGGCGTGTTTAATTTTTTAATAAGTTATTAAAAAAGTTAATATTTAAAAAGGGAAAATACCCTTTAGTCTTTTTTCTTCTTGTTCTATGGTTCTAAGTTTTTTCTTATAATATT
>JALXCD010000041.1:0-1038 GCA_026991135.1 Deltaproteobacteria bacterium
ATGTCCGGTTACCGCTTCTCGGTTGACACGGAAAGCCCAACAACTGTTCTCCAGTTCCGCGACGGCCACGGCGTGTGGCAGGACTATACGGGAGCCTCCTACCAGAATTTCTTCAAACTCAGGTTCATATCTAACATTTTCACCACAAGGAGTTGACTCTGATATTGGGGTTTTGCCGATTTTTTCCAGTTTCGTTCTATCCATCCAGCCCCCAAAGCCTCAAAAAAGAATCTTTCGAAATCTTTTCCAGAAAAAAAATTATTTTTGGATCTTCAGGACTTCCACCGATAAAACATGCAACAGGTCCTTCAGGGCAAAAAAACTTGAAGATATAAAAAAAGGTTGCAATCTGAAAAGGAATCCTGGATTTTTCGTCATGAATTTCAAGTAAAGATAATTCCACAATCTTTTTGTGAGAAATTATTTTTTTTCTTATTTTATCTTTTACTAATTCTTTGTCAAGGAATGCAGAATTGTAGGATTCCCATTGATTCTTAACTTCATTAAACTTCTCACTGGTTAACTCATGAAGTGTAATATTAGATATGTCTTTAATGAGTTCTTGATAATTGTAAAAATTCTTTGAGGCTAAAAGTTCCAATCTTCTCCAACTCGCATCCATAATAAGGGGGATTAATTCCCAATTATGCCCTAGTTCCGGAATTCTATTCGCCAACAAGATAACAAGAGGATATGGCCGCCCCAACGAATCACTACTATCTTTTAAAATTCCCCAAAAAATCTCGTTGATATCTTGGCCTCTTAGCCAAAAACGCCATGACCTATTCCCTAAGCCTTTCCCATGTTCTTCTAAAAAAGTAGAAAATCCTTTCTCAATCCAACTGGAAAGAGCCTGAGCCAAGGCAGTCTTTTCACCTAGACAAATAAAATCACGAAATGATGGATGTTTTCTTTCCAGAAAAAAATACGCATAAACAACAACCTGATGCATTAGAGTAAATTCATGGCCTCCCATCATGTACTGGTCGGCCACTTCTGCCTGTTTTTTAGGCATTGCGGCTTTTTTTTGGGCAGTGC
>JALXCD010000041.1:1048-2177 GCA_026991135.1 Deltaproteobacteria bacterium
ACTTTTGATACTTTTTTCTTTATTAGTCCCAGCAAGTTACTATCTTTTCAGGAACCTTTTGAGGAAGGCCTTCCAAAAGTTTAAATATTGGCTGGCCCCCATTTATTTGGTATTGGACCTTTATGTATTTGATATTTAGACGTTTTAATGCGTCTGCATGTTCTGGAAAATCTTCAGGTTCAAACACATGCTTGCCATCTCTAAAATCCAACAAAAATTTTGGAAAACCTTCATAACCTGAATAGGTCTTTGTCAAGGTTAAATTACCAATACCTATCTTGAATACTACATCACCACAAGCCTTGGGCTGCCATTTAAATCTTTTCGAAACAGGATAATTTTGATTTATTAAAATCTGACTGGCAGAAGAACACTGAAGTTCCAATCTTGTCTCAAATGGTTTTATTAGTGCATCGGGATTGGTGTCAATGGGGAGAGCCTTTATAAAAACTTCATAGCTGTTTCTTGACTGTACTTTTCCGACAGAACTTTTGTTCAAAAATGCAAAAAAACCTGGCTTAAAAGGAATTTGAGCCCCAGTGGCTTCTTTGGCAAAATACCCCTTTCCAGGCCTCCAACCTATAAATGGACCTGCAGGTCCCTTGACAAAGTGCCAAACCTTTCCCTCCTTGCCAAGAAGCAACTTTTTAATAGAAGTCCAATCATTAGCCCCTTGAAGTTCCGACAATATTTCTTCATTCCAAAGTTCTTGGAGGTAGCATGCTGTCTCAAGGCAAATATAACTCCAGCAAAAATCAGCTGGACCCTGAACAATTCTCCAAATAACATCTTCTTTTGAACCAGTTCTTCCAAGAAGGGTCCTCATCTCGAAGACCTTATTTAACGCTCTTAAAAGGCTAACGTTTTCATTGATGCCTTCACCAGAAAATATATTCTTTGCTACCCTATAACATGCCTTTTGAGAAATAATCACTGATGATTGTGACTTTAAGGCCTTTTTATATTCTTTAAAAGATTTTAAGGCACGCAGCCGTGCCTCTGAACGTGCTTGAAATTTTTTTGATGCACCTGAACCAATTACTTAAAGTAATCGTATGCCCTTTTTTGTACTTTTTGATAATACTGCATTTTTAAAAAAGATATTAAGTGTATATCCACTGAGTGAAAA
>JALXCD010000042.1 GCA_026991135.1 Deltaproteobacteria bacterium
TTGACGTTTATTTTCTATTTTACCAAGATAAAGCATGATAGTATCTTTTATCTAAAAAACTGAATTCTGATTCAGTTGTGCGAATTAGTACGAATCTAAATGGTTCATCCCTAATGATACAAAATAAGAATTTTTAAACACCAAAGAAAGGAGTTAACTATGGAGGCAAAATCAATTATGGATTTTCTAGCTAGTGCATACCTTTATGGCTGGGCAGGTACTTTTATCTTTTTTATTCTTTTTGTTATAACCCTCAGACAAAATACAGCTAGGGCCAATGAACAGAGAAAGCTTCAAGATGAACTTTCCAAGAAGGACGAACAGGTAAGTGACCTTGAAGCAGATGTAAATAATTTGAGGGAAGAACTTGAAGAAAAAAGTACCAAATTGACTGACCTTGAGGCCAAAGTAACTTCTTTAGAATCTTCCCTTTCAAGTTGTGAAAATCAGAAAAAGGAATTGGAAGAACAGGTAAATAACCTTAAAGAAGAAAATTCAAATCTCACCAAGGGACTTAGGGAAACAGAATCAAGCCTCGCTGAGGCTGAAAGAAAGATTAAGGATCTGGAAGACATTGTTAAGACAAAGGATCTTGAGATCAGCGGTCTTAAGTCAACAGTTTCTGAGCTAAAGGAACTAGAAGAGAAATACAATTTCGCCATCCTTTATATCCACATGAAAAAACTCTACGACGAATTCCAGGAAGAATTCACCCAGAATATTCTAAAGGGGATCAGCAACATGAAGATCTCTGACATAGACATTGTCACGGCCCAGAGACTATTCGAAAAGGCCATGGAGACCTATTACAAGCACGAAAAGGGTGAAATCCCACCAGATTTTCAAAGTAATGAAGAATAAATTCTAACTGGGCCATTAAAATTTAATCTAAAGAAAGGAGGTTACTGATGGATACTGCAGTTTATGTATTTTACGGTACTTTTGCGTTTATTTGTTCATGTATATTTTTGATTGCTACAGGTGCAGGCCTGTATTCCTTATATTTGACCAGAAAGGGTGCAGAAATACCACCAAAGGAAAAACAAGGCCGCCTTTCAATACTTTATAATAAAAATATAGGAATTTTTTTGGTAATTTTTGGGCTTATCTTTGGCTTTATAAGCTATAGGGTGCAACCGGATCATGTAATGGAGAGGATGCACCATGGCCATGAAATGGTGGCCAAGAAAGAGGTAAAAGAGGTTAAGGAGGCTCTTCAAAAGGAGGCCAAAAAGGAAGAAGTTAAGGTAATCCCCCATGAAGAAGTTAAGTTTAAAGAAGTAAAAGAGGTTAAGAAGAAGGCCCAAAAGGAAAAGGTAGCTGAGAAAAAAGAGGCCCAAAAAGGCCAGGAAGAAAAGGCAAGTAGTGAACAAGTAGCCAAAGAGAAAGAAAAGACTTATGCTAAAGACCAAATAAAGGTCCTTAGCGCTGAAGTTCAAAAATTAAAGGCTGAAGTTGCAAAAAAGGATGAAGAGAACAAGCGCCTTGAAAGTGCAGTATCTGCCCTTAAGGCAGAAATAAAGAAACTCAAATATTGGCTTAAGGAAAAGGATAATAAAATTGCAAGTCTATCCGCTTTGACCAAGGCCCCCAAGGAAAAAGAGATTGATAAGGCTCAACTTGAAAGACTTAAAAAGGAAAAAAAGGCCCTTGAAGCAAAGCTTGCCGAGGTCAAAAGCCAGATAAAGTCTCTCCAAGAAAAACTCTCTAAAGCTGAGGGTAATCTCAAAAATGCACAGAAGGCATTTACCGAGGCTCAAGCAAAAATTGCTAAGTTAAATAAAGAAGTAGCAACTCTTAAAAAAGAAAAGGCTCAATTACAGGCCAAAATTAAACAGCTTGCCACTAGCCTTAAAAGGACAAAGGAAAAGGTGGCTCTCTTAGAGCGCGATAAAAATAGGCTTCAGGAAAAGCTTGTCCGGAAAATTGAGACTAGCCAAAATTTAATGACCACAAAGTTTAAACTTCAAAAGGAGAAGGAAGAGCTCCAAAAAAAATTAAAGGAGGCTCAGATCAAGCTTTCACAGATTCAGAAAAGGCTTGATAAAATTATGCCTCAGCTAAATACCCTTAAAAATCAAAATAGGGCCCTTCAACAGCAGCTCGATGATATGGCAAATTCCCTAGATAAGAAGGTTATAGAACTTACAGAGATAAAATCAAAATA
>JALXCD010000043.1 GCA_026991135.1 Deltaproteobacteria bacterium
AATAGATATTATGAATAGATTAAAGAACCTTTTTTTATCCTTTTTATAAAGTTCAGATAAAACCGGATAAATGGCCATTGGATACACTGAGAATACAAATATGAGTGCAAATATTATGCGGTGAACTGCTGCATATAATCCAACATCCTGGTCAGTTGAAAAAATACCTAAAAGTAAAATAGGTAATTGCTGGTAAAATGTTGAAAGACCGCCAGAGAGAGTAAAATGGATTGACTCTTTTAAATGAAGTAGCCACTCTTTCACTGAAAAAATAATTTGATATTTCAGCTCTGGTTGTGCTTTTTTAGTTAAGAAAAGAAAAAATATTCCACCAATCAAGAAAGAAATTGACCATATAAAAGAAGCTTTTATAACATCCTCAGGGTCTTTAACTAAGAATAAAACAGAAAATAAGAAAAAAACAAAAGTGACAAAATTTCCTATAAATATATAATTAAATTTTTCGAGTCCCCTTAAAAACCATTCTGTAAATATCGATCGAAAAATTAAATAAAATGAAAAGCAACAAAAAACAGCTTTTTGAATAAGTGAGGAGCAAAAAGTAGATATTAAAGACACTAATATCATAAAGATTAAAAATCCGGTAGTTATTCGTAGTGAAAGCAAAGTATTCAATATTCGTCCTGCTTCATGCTTGTGTTTAACTACTGCCTGAACACCATACATATTTGTACCAAGGTCCGCGGCAAGCCAAAAATAAGTAACCACAATATGTGCGAAGCTAAAAATTCCGAATTTTTCTCTGCCGAGAACACGGGCTAGATATATCATTGATAAAAAAAGTAAGCCCTTACTACCAATTTCACTAAGTATAGCCCAGATAAAATTTGAAGTAATCCGGTACAAAAGTTTTTGTGGTTTAATTTTTCGGTTCATTTCAGTATATAAATTCTTGTCCTAGACTCCTCCGAAGCCTTTCTACGAAAATATTATCTCTATCCTGCCCTTGCCATCCATGCTGATCTTGATTTCTTCTTTTAAGATACCTACAAAGGCATTACTTGTGTTTTGGCTTCCCTGGTCTGAATTGAATATTTCAGCCGTTCTGTGACAAAATAAGGCCCTTTTTAGACATGTTATGCTAAACTCTGTATATGAGTATTCGATAGGCTCCAAGACAAAACCTTACGGCTATGCCAGTCCATTATTACGCAGAGATACATAAACCCCTTGGACATGGGTATGTAGGTTATGTCTGAACACCATACCTGGTTGGGTCTTGTTATCTCCAGGTCTTTTAAAAGGTAGGGATATATCTTGTGGTTCTTGCCAGGAACACTGGTTCTAGGAGTTGGGTAAATTGCACTAATACCCATCTTTTTCATTAAACGGGCCACTCTTTTTTCATTTACCCTAAATCCCTTGACCCTTAGGGCCATTGTCATTTTCCTTCGTCCATAAAAGGGTGTCTTTAAGTACTGCTCATCCATGGCCCTCATGATCTTTAAATCTTCTTCCTTGATCCCCCTCTTCTCATAATACAAACTCGATCTATTTACGCTTAATAGAACACATTGACGGGTTATGCTAATAATTTTTCTCATGTCCGGATCTACTAAGGCCCTTCTATCTTTCGGATCTATAGAAGACCGGACTTTTTCAATAAAAAATCTCTCTCCACAGTTAGCTGCCCTACTTTCTTATAAAGAGTCTCAACTTTCTTTTCCAATTGCCTTTCCTTTCTCCTGTCATTGTCAAAAACAAGAGAGGCTTTTTCCAAAAACTCTTTCTTCCATGCCCTTACTTGTCCTGGATGAATACCATATCTTGAACCAATCTCACTTGTGGTCTCCTCCCCCTTAATGGCCTCTATTGCAACCTTGGCCTTAAATTCTGCACTGTACTTCTTCTTTGACATGCTATTCTTCTCCTTTCACTGTCTTTTAAATTTTTCTCTATATATTTTTATCTCATGACAGTGAAAGCGAACAATACCTGTTGTCTAAAAAGGGGAACCACTTAAATCTGATTAAGGCGTTCATCAAGGCGAATCAAAAATTCCCTGTCTTTCTGTGTAAAGTAATCTGCACCTGAATTTGCTAAAGGAACGAAAAAAACATTGAAAAAACAAATAATGATTAAATGTAAGAGGATGGATTTTTTCATAGATGAAAACTCCATATTTCATTTTTTT
>JALXCD010000044.1 GCA_026991135.1 Deltaproteobacteria bacterium
CCTTGTATAAAATGGTGAGTATAAATGCGCCAACACCCCAAATGGCAGTGGCTATTGTAATTTCAGGTAAGGTTGGATGATATTCAGTGATTGTCTCAAAGGGATTAGGAATAAAACCGCCAAGGACTAAACCCACACCTTTATCAATCCATGTGGCCAAAAATACAGATACACAAGCAACTACCAACCATTCTGTTCTTTTCCTAATTGGTGGCACTAGAAGTAAAAAGACACCAAAAAGTCCAATCACTATACTGGCACGCATATAGGGAACTAAATTTCCGTATCCATGTAAACCTTTAAATAAGTATTCAAGAGTATGCATATGACCAGGTATCTGGCTATAAAAGGCTGTGAAAAACTCACATCCCATGAAGAACAGATTTGCAATCATTGCGTAACAAACGGTCCTAGCAACATTTTGTAATGCATCCATACCAGGATCCCATTTTGAAATCTTTCTTACAAAAAGTAACAACAAAATTAACAGTGAAGGCCCTGCTGCAAAAGCGGATGCCAGAAAGCGGGGAGCCATGATTGCAGTAAGCCAAAAGTGTCTTCCAGGAAGACCGGCGTATAAGAAGGCTGTAACTGTATGGATACTTATTGCCCAGGGAATGGATAGATAAATAAAAGGTTTTACCCAACCCGGACAAGGGACTCCTTTTTTGTCCGCCAAGAGAGTGTTATAAGCACAAATTATGTTTATCAGTAGATAACCGTTTAAAACAATCATATCGTAAAAAAGCATGGAATGAGGCGTTGGATGCAAAAGAACATTCAACATCCTCATGGGTTGCCCGATATCAACAATGATAAACAGCAAGCACATTACAACTGCTGCTATGGCTATAAATTCACCAAAAACTACTATTTTTGCGTACTTAGTATAATGGTGAAGATATTTTGGAATAACCAGCATAACAGCCCCAGCGGCCACTCCGACAAAGTAGGTAAATTGGGCAATATATACCCCCCAGGATATGTCCCTACTCATGCCGGTGATACCAAGACCTACCTTTAACTGGTAAAGATAGGCCATCAAACCAGCACCAATTACACACAATAAAAAGATTATCCATCCCCAATAAACCGATGAGCCTTTTAATGCCTTTTCAATCATAGCAACCTCACTCTATATCAAATAAAAGACTGATGGTCTTGTCCCAAGCTCCAATTTTCTTCTTAGAGAGATCCTCTCCCTGAGGATTTTCCTAACCTCCGAGTTTGCATCTGCCAGGTTTCCAAAAAACATCACATCCGGTGCTGCCTCAACACAACCAGGTTTCTTTCCCTCGGCGAGTCTCTCGACACAGAAGTTACACTTCTCCACAACACCGCGCATCCTGGTTGGAAAACTTTTATTAAGCTCGCGACCTTTAGCCATTTCCTTCTTCAGTTGCACACGCGGATCCAACCAGTTGAAGCTTCTTGATCCATAGGGACATGCAGCCATACAAAAACGACAACCGATACATCTGTGATAATCCTGTGCAACTATTCCATCTGGCCTTTTAAAAGTAGCCTGAACTGGACACACCCTTACGCATGGAGGATTATCACAGTGATTACACATAAGAAGAAAGGGCAGCCCCTTTAAAACTTCATCATATTCATTGTAACTGTCTGTAAAAGCATGCTCGTATTCGTCTTCCCAAATCCACTTAATTTCGTTCTTTTTATCAGGCCAATTGGGCACATTGTGGAGAAAATGACAGGTCTCTCTAATTTTTTCTGCCTTCTCCTTTGTAAGAGCCTTAACATCTATTAACATGGCCCATCTGACTTTTGGGCCAGCACTTTCCTCATGATGTTCATGCCCATGACCTTCAGCCTCATGAGACATTTCAGCCTCAACAGTACCTGGCTTCAGTAGCTCAAAGGCTCCTTTTCCAGACAAACCAATTAAGGTGGATAGGCCTGCTATTTTTAAAAATTTTCTTCTATCCATGCTCATAGCTTGCTCCCATTTGGATCAATATGACAATCCCAACAATAGGGATCTACCGCTGCATAGTTATGACACTTGTCACAAAATTCCTTTTTATTTGAATGGCATTTTAAACAAGTGTTTTGAAGGCTAATCCACACCTTTTTGCCTTCCTTGTTGACGTACCACCTATTTCCATCCCTTAGCGCCTGATCACGCCAGTCATTTAAAAACTGCATGTGGGTGGTAATCATAAATTGTTTATCCTCAACACACTTCTTCTGTGATAGAGCCTTTATAGCAGGAGTATCGAGGCTTGGTTTAGGCTGAGGTGAAGCAGAGCCATGATTATATATAAAAGGGAATAAAAATATTATTGCAAAAATAACTAGACCAGCTATTACCTTTCCCCTGTCGTACATATTACTTCACCTCCTCTCCTGATTCGGCAGACTCCTGGGATTCTTGCGCAAATTGAGGAAGTTCACGTCCTCTAAGGTCAACTGTCCTTTCATGCTCACCTTCCATAACTAAGGCATTTCCAACAAGTTCGGAAACTCCAGCAACATCCACCTCAGGCACCCAGTATTCCATTGAAGCCGGCAAAACAGCCCTGTCAATGGCGCAAACACATGCGAGGGTATTTACACCAAAACGCTCATGTACATATTTCACAGCGTTTGCCCGTGGAAGGCCACCCCTAAGTCTAAGCTCCATATTTTCACCAGCATTTAGTCCAGCACCACTTCCGCAACAGAAGGTCTGCTCCCTAATGGTACTCTCTGGCATATCATAAAAATTCGGACATACGTTCTTTATTACATAACGAGGCTCTTCGAACATTCCCATTCCCCGGGAAGGATTACAGGAATCATGAAATGTTACCTTTAAGTGTTCGTTTCTTTTTGGATTAAGCTTTAGCTTTCCATGTTTTATAAGGTCTGCAGTAAATTCTGTAATATGAACCATCTTTGCAGACTTGGCGTTTTCAAATTTCGTCCCTGTAATTGGATTTACAGGCTCTTCAAGAAAATCCGGCGGCCCATTAAATGTATTCATATATTGATGCACTACACGCCACATATGACCGCATTCGCCACCGAGTATCCATTTGACACCCAGACGTTTAGCCTCTGCATATATCTTGGCATTTAATCGCTGGGCCATATCAAGGGCAGTAAAAAAACCAAAGTTTCCACCCTCGCTGGCATAGGTACTCCAGGTATAATCAAGACCTATATGCTCAAAGAGGAGCAGGTAACCCGAAAGGGTGTAAATTCCTGGCTCGGCAAAGACATCTCCAGAAGGAGTTACAAAGAGTATTTCTGCCCCTTTTCTATTAAATGGAGGTTCGATGGTAATACCAACGAACTCCTCGATATCCATACACATAAACTCAACATTTTGTTTGAAGGTATGAGGCAATAATCCCAGGTGATTACCCGTCTCGTAACAATTTGCAACTGGCTCCTGAATCCAGTTTATATTAAGACCAAAAAGGTTTATGAGCTCTCTTCCAATTATTGTCACTTCTGCCGTGTCAATTCCATAGGGGCAAAACAATGAACAACGGCGACATTCTGTACACTGAAAGAGGTAATACCAGATCTCCTTAAGGACATCTTCAGTAAGCTTTCTGCCTCCAGCCAGGCGTCCAAGAATTTTCCCTGCCTTTGTAAATTCGCCCCTGTAAACGGATCTTAAAAGCTCTGCCCTGGCGACTGGCATATTTTTGGGGTCACCTGAGCCCAGAAAGAAATGACATTTATCTGCACAAGCCCCGCACCTGACACATATGTCCATAAAAATCTTAAAAGAACGGTGCTTATCCAGCCTTTCACGCATTCCCTCCAGGAAGGTCTCCTTCCAATCCTCAGGAAGGCCCCAATCATCATCTAGCGGGCTCCACACATGGCCATTTGGCATCCCTACTATCTCAACCTTTTCCGGCTTGGCAGGATAACAATATATACCAGGCTTAATAACAGTAGGGATGTCCATCCAGTCCTTAGTAGGAGGACTGAGGTCTATCCTCAACATTTCTTGGGGTGTCAATTCTTTAGCCATAATACCTTTCCCTTTTTACCTTATTCTCTCTCTAATGGTAATCCAGCTTCTTTCATATAATCCCTGTACATATCTTCATATTCTTCATAAGAATGGAACTTGGGTGGCTTCCTCCAAGGATTTTCATGATAGGCCATTCTTGTTGTATTGGCCAAGTTCCTTGTAGGACTCATAAAGATACCACCCATGTGCATAAGCTTGCTAAATGGAAAATAGGCAATGAGTGCACAAACCAGGGCTACATGCACAAAGAATATTGCCCCTATGCCTTCGGGAACCACCGGATGAAAACTAGCAATACCGTTAGCCAGGGCCTTTACTGCGGTGATATCCACCCTGAATACAAACCTCATTAAAAGGCCACTTATGACTATACCCAAAATTAAAAAGAGAGGGAAATAATCAGCTGCCAGGGAGATAAACCTCACCTTTGGCAAAAAGAGGCGTCTTAATAAAAGTCCGGTGACACAAAGAAGTATAAGTATGTCTGTGAGATAAATTGGTGGTATTCCAATTTGAAACATTCCATCTACTTTATCAAGCAGTTCAACAAAGCCGGGAACGGGCTGGACAAAAAGACGCAAATGCCTTATGGCAATTATCAAAAAGGAGTAGTGAAATCCCAGGGCTAAAAGCCAGAGCCACTTGGTTGGGGAATGGATCAGCCAGCCTGATCTGAGGTCGGTCCTCATATTTCTAAAAAGTGACCTAAACAAACAGACCTCAAAAAACATCCTCAAAATAACACCGCCAGTGGTACTTGGATTGTCAATCTTGGACCACTTAATCCACGGGAGAGAAAATTCCTGGCCAGCAGTAGTTGGAATCCTGAAAGGAACCGGTGACTTGGCCCAATTTACAACCTTGGCAATAAAACCAAAAAAGAACACTGCAAAGGCCACATAAATCAAACCAACACTAAATAGACCATGGAGGGCCGGGATGGAACCCACAATAAGGCCCAATACAACAATTGCCAAAACTACCCCGAGTGGAAATATGATTCTTTGCGCTATCATACCTACTCCTCTAAAATTAGTGTTGAGTTACTCCTTTTTTTAGTTTCTCAAGATGTTTAAAGCCTCTTTTCATCATATATGATGGACACATCCCTGCACTTAGCAGACCCGGTCTCTTTAATAGATCATTACGCTTTATTTCCCAAACCTTTTCTCTGCACTCCATGAATACATCAAAGGACAGAAGCCCAAAACGATCTATTTCAGACTCAAAATCCAAATAGGCCTTGTAAAGCCCCTCGGATTCAACTTCATTTAATATTTCACCTCTAATTATTTCCTTTAGGGCAAAGATGATCCGGACTGCGCTTGCAGGGGTAAAATCCTGAACTGCCCTGATACGGACAAGAGTATCTAGAAGTTTTTTGGTTTTGACAGGATCCGAATCTCCAATTATTTCATCAAATAGTGGCCAGATTGATTCCTCTATGGATGAGCCAATTGGATTATGAAACCTGTCCTTTTGACTTTTAAGAAATTGAGCTGTCTCAGGAGGATAGGAGCTGTGGATTACTTTTCTCCACTTTTCTACAATAGAGCCTTTTTTGCGCTCTAAAAGGCTTTTAAGCTTTTTATTTAGCTTTCCTCCCACTATAGCCTCCTGTCAAAACTTTTGACTCCCCGGCAGCTGGTGAATGAATGGCCATTCAGCCAACAGTTTCTATCTATAGACAAAAAGAGCTTGTGTGTCAAGTCACTAATTAAGAGCCATTAAAATTATTGTGAAAAACTTCTATTTTCCCTAAAAGCCTAATTAGGCCTGAAAAAACCCCTTGCACCAGGTTTTCAATGGCTTATTCTAAGGACCAATAAAATGAAAGTTGCCTTCATTAATCCCTATTGCCTTGACGAAAGGCTTATCGATTATGACATCAAGGTCCCACCTATAGGAGTTTACTATCTTGCAGCTGCTCTAATCGAAGCTGGATATAAGTGCGACATATTTAATTGGTTTAATATGAAGGGGCGGTTTGGCCAGATGGAGAGGGAGCTAAAAGCCTTCGGGCCCGACTATATCTGCATCTCCATTCTTCACGCAAACCGTTGGGGTGGAATCGACATTTCAAGACTTTCAAAACGTATCCTTCCAGATGTCCCAATAATCTTTGGTGGCCCAGGTGCCACCTTTTTATGGCAACACCTTTTGAAAAACTTTTCTGAAGTAGATTTTATTACTTATGGAGAAGGTGAAAAAAGCCTTATTGAATTAATAAATTATCTGAATGATAAAAATGAAAAGGACTTAAGCTCAATAAAGGGAATCGCATATCGAAAAAATGGTACCCCAGTTTTAAACGACACCATGCCACTTGTGGAGAACTTAGATGAGCTTCCTGATCCAGCTAAATACTTTTCATTTCAACATATAATTTCTTCAAGGGGTTGTCCTTGGAATTGTAAATTTTGTGGGTCTCCAAGGATTTGGAATCGAAGGGTTCGATTTCACAGTCCTGAATATTTTGTAAACCAGATGGAGCGACTTCATCGAAAGGGGATTAATTTCTTCTTTGTCTCAGACGACACCTTCACCCTTAAAAGAGAAAGGGTAATTAGAATTTGTAAAATGATACTTGAACAGGGCCTTGATATATCTTGGGTAGCAATTTCAAGGGTAAACATTGTAGATGATGAAATACTTTACTGGATGAGAAGGGCCGGATGTATTCAAATAAGTTATGGAGTTGAAAGTGGTGCCCCAGAAATTAGAAAAATTCTCAACAAAAATATTACAAATGATGAAATTAAAAGGGCCTTTAAAAAAACAAGAGAATACGGCCTCATGCCAAGGGCCTATTTTATTTACGGCAATCCAGGAGAAAGCAGGGAAACCATTAATCAAACAATTAGGCTTATTAAGGAAATAAAGCCATTGGGGGCCATTTTTTATATCCTGGACATCTTTCCAGGGACAGAGCTTTATGACGATTTTTTAAAGAAGACCAAGTCAGATGATGACATATGGCTTAAAAAGATAGAAGACATCATGTACTTTGAAACATATCCATCCCTAGATGAGAAAAAGATCCTATCCTTTGGGAGAAAACTTAGAAAGGAATTCTATAAAAACCTCCCCAAATTTGCTTTAAATCTTAAACTTAAAGACGACCCTACGCTTTCAAAGTGTCATGCAGATTTTTTATCAAGGTTGGCAATGACCTTTGCCTTTGGCGATTACGCAAACCAGAAGGATATCCCTAACAAGAGTCAGACTGCCCAGAGACTCTTTGAAAGGGCACTGACATATCAACCCATTGAAAGGGCCTATCTTGGCCTTGGAATGCTTTTTCAAAGGGAGAACAATCACAAGGGTGCTATCAAAATTTTAAAAGAAGGACTCTGTCATTTTCCCGATTCATCCCAATTAAATACCTGCCTTGCTGTAAGCCTGATGAATCAGGGAAGGGTAGAAGAGGCCCTGAATATTTTTATGCGGTTCCTGGATGTAGGGAAAAATGCAGAGTTGGCCCTTGCCTGTGCTAAGGCGTTAAAAATGGATGATATTGTCCATAAATTGACGAGAAAATTAAGGTAAAAAGAAAAATGGAACCTTCTTTTGCTAATATTCCGTCCATTGTAATTTCTGCAATTCGTGGAGGAGGCGGAAAGACCATTGTAAGCCTTGGACTATTACGCGCCCTTACAAATAGAGGTATTAATATTGCCCCTTTTAAAAAAGGGCCCGATTACATAGATGCCGCATGGCTTGGATTTGCAGCTAAAACCGATTGTTATAATCTCGATCCCTTTCTTATGACAGAAGAAATCATAAGGAGATCTTTCCTGTTCCACTCGACGGGAAAACACCTGGCAATAATTGAAGGTAACAGGGGCCTTTTTGATGGAATGGATGTTGAAGGTTCGTGCAGCACAGCCGTCCTTTCAAGGTTGATAGGAGCAAAAATCATACTTGTTGTTGATTGCACCAAATCAACCAGGACTGTTTCTGCCCTTATCCTTGGCTGTCAGAAATTTGAGAAAAAGACCAACATCTCTGGAGTAATACTAAACCAGATCGCAGGTAAAAGACACAAAAGAATAGTCACAGAGGCCATAAAAAAATATACAGGTTTACCTGTCCTTGGGGCAATCCCCAGGCTAAAAAGAGATCCTTTGCCAATGAGACATCTAGGTCTTACACCCGCCTTTGAATTTAAGGAGATCGAAAAGGCCCTGGAAGAACTTTCTAAGATTGCAGAGGATCATCTTGACATTGAAGAAATAATTAAATTGGCAGGTGCTTCTCTTAATTTAGAGGTTAAATACCATGGACCTGAAACCCTTTTTGATGGGAAAAGAGATGAATTTTCAAGCTTAAATATTGGTATTATCAAAGACAAGGCATTTCAATTTTATTATCCAGAAAATATAGAATCCCTAAGATTTCTTGGAGCAAAGACGTTATTCTTGGATTCTCTAAATGATAAGAGAATACCAGATGTCCATGCAATTTATATAGGTGGAGGCTTTCCTGAAACTCAGGCAGAGGCACTTTCTAAAAACCGGGAATTTAAAAAGGAATTGATAAAAAAGATTGAAATGGGCCTTCCTGTATATGCAGAGTGTGGAGGGCTCATGTATCTAGGGAGATATCTTTTTTGGCAAGGCAGACAATTTGAAATGGTTGGGGCCATACCCTTTGATTTTCAAATGGAAAAAAAGCCCGTAGGACATGGTTATACAATTCTCGAATTCACGAAAGATTCTCCTTTTTTTAAGGCCGGGACCAATCTTAAGGGACATGAATTTCACTACTCAAGGCCTATACCGGTTGATGAAAAGGCCATGAATTTACTTTGCTGCCACGTAAAAAGAGGATATGGTTTTAATGGGAAAATAGATGGCATCTCCACCAAAGGTATTTTCGGGACCTATAGCCATTGCCATTCTCTTGGCCAAAGGGACTGGGCCAAATGTTTTTTAAAGGCTGCCAATAAATTTAGAAAAATTTCACTATCTTAATCAATTAATCCTTTCATTTTGAGCGAAAAACACAAAATAGGCTTGACAAGCCTAGGGTCTTTTGTCTATATGGTCCAAAATAACATTGTGGGGGCCTATCCCTCAAATTAAAATAAAGGAGGAAGCCATGTTTCAGATCACCATTGATTATGACAAGTGCCAAGGCGACGAGGAATGCGTAAACGCTTGTCCTGCTGAAGTTTATGATTTCGAAGATGACAAGCCAGTAGTAGCTAGGCCAGATGATTGCCTCGGCTGTGAAACCTGTGTTGAAGTTTGCCCAGTAGGTGCCATCACAGTTGAAGAAGTCTAAATAAGAAAGCCAAGGCAAAAAGGGGAGGGGGATTAGTCCCCCTTTCTTTTTTTAGAGTATTTGTAAATTATCTCTTTTGCCTCTTCAATATCCTTCCTTATCTGTTCAGCAAGCTCCTTTGGTCCAGAGAATTTTTTTTCGTCTCTAATTCGCGCAATAAAATTTACCTTTATCTCGTGTCCATAGATATCCTTGTTGAAATCGAAGATATGGACCTCTGCCCCAAGCCTTCCGTCCCCAAAGGTTGGATTATAACCGATATTTACTACACCATCATACAGCCTGTCCCCATGTACAACTTGAACAGCATATACACCTGGTTTTGGACATAAATCTTCCGGGTTAATCGAAAGGTTTGCAGTTGGAAATCCAACAACAGGCCCCCCCCTCCTTTTCCCTTTTTGAACAACACCTCTTATTTGATAATGACGACCAAGCATTTTTCTAACCTGTCTCATATTACCCTCTTTGACCAGCTTGCGAATAGCAGTACTACTCACAATCATGCCATTAATTGTGACTGGAGGGATTACATGCACCTTAAAACCAAGCTCTTTCCCCTTTTTCTTTAAAAATTCAATATCTCCTTCTCTACCCTTTCCGCATGCATAGTCATAGCCTACCACAAGGTCTTCCACTCCGATCTTTTTGAATAAAATTTCGGTTACAAATTCATCTGCTGTGGTCTTAGCAAATTCCTTTGTAAAGGGAAGACAGACAAGATGATCTATTCCTGCCGCCATTATCAATTCGATCTTCTGATCTAGGGTACTAATAAGCTTGGGTGGATTTTCAGGTCTTAAAACCTTCATTGGATGTGGATGAAAAGTTAGGGCAACCTTATCTCCACCCCTTTTCTCTGCTATCTCAACTACCTTCTTAAATAGTGCCTGGTGGCCAAGGTGTACTCCATCAAAATTCCCAATGGTTAAGGCGGGGCGATAAAAGGGTTTTTCTATTTCATTGAGATCAGAATATATGTTCATTTATTCCAATGAATTTCCTGTAAAATTGGTAACATTATAAACCCACAATATTTAGACTTATTGAAATTAATATGGGCACTTGACAAGTTCAACATCTGTTTATTTTAATTACACAAAAGTAAGGATTATGCCGAAGTGGCGGAATTGGTAGACGCGCTAGATTCAGGATCTAGTGGGAGTTAATCCCGTGGGAGTTCGAATCTCCCCTTCGGCACCATTACTCAAATGACAAAAGTCCTGCTGCCAAAAGGGCCAGCAATACTCCAAAAATCTGTCTAGCTCCAAGTCTTTCATGCAATACTATCACTGCCAATGCCACTGTTACAACAGGATATAGTGCTGTTAAACACGATATCACAGAAATCGGGCCTGTTTTTATAGCGGAAAAGAAAAAATAAAGTCCTATTGTGCCGAATATTCCTGTAAGTATTGCAAAAAGGGCGCCTTCAAAATTAAATTCAATGCCAGGGCCTAAAAGTAACACAACAATGACGCTTGTTGCCATAACCCCACAGGCCTCAAAAAAGACAGAGCTTGAAGGCCCTATTTTTTCAAGAGAAAGCTTTGGAAAGAAGGCCCAAAGTCCCCAGCATATCAAAGAGGCAAGAGCATTCAGAAGCCATGGTTTCATTTAAACAAGCCTGAGATATCTTCTTTTGCCAATCTTAAATACAGCCCCAGAAGAGGGTCTTTCTATCTCAACATCAGAAATCCTTTTGCCATCAAGTGAAACTGCTCCCTGTTTTATAAGGCGTCTTGCCTCAGAAGTACTTCCTACAACTCCAGCTTCCTTTAGTAACTTTGGTATAAAGATATTCTCTTCCTGGATTTTCGAAATCGGATACTCTGGAATGTCATCAGGAATCTGCCCTTTTGAAAATTGGGCCTCAAATTGCTCTCTTGCCTTTTTTGCAGCTTCTTCTCCATGGTATCGGGCTACAAGTTCGATAGCCAGTTGTGCCTTTACTTCCTTTGGGTGAAGTCTCTTTTCAGAAATGCCCTTTTTAAGGGCATCTATTTCAGACAGGCTAAGAGAGCTCAATAGCTCATAGTATCTAAACATCAATTCATCGGAAATGGACATGAGCTTTCCAAACATGCTTTTTGGGTCCTCGGTAATTCCAACATAATTACCAAGGGACTTGCTCATCTTGTTGATCCCGTCTAACCCCTCTAAAAGTGGCATGGTCACCACCACTTGTGGCTCCTGGCCGTATTCCTTTTGAATATGCCTTCCAACAAGGAGATTAAATTTTTGGTCAGTTCCACCAAGCTCTATATCTGCTTTTAAAGCTACCGAATCATAGCCCTGAATTAGTGGATAGATGAACTCATGAATTGCTATAGGCCTTTGGCTTTGAAATCTCTTTTTGAAGTCATCGCGCTCAAGCATCCTTGCCACTGTATATTTTGCACAAAGCCTTATCATATCGATTGAGCGCATATCATTCATCCAGGAACTGTTAAAGGCAATTTCTGTCTTTTCTGGATCTAATATCTTAAAAATCTGTTCCTTATACGTGGCAGCATTTTCTTGGACTTGTTCTGGGGTCAAAGGCGGCCTTGTCTCTGATTTTCCGGTAGGATCTCCAATAAGGCCAGTGAAATCACCGATTAAAAAGATGACCTGGTGTCCCAATTCCTGAAAATGCCTCATCTTTTGGATGAGCACAGTATGCCCAAGGTGAAGATCAGGGGCCGTGGGGTCAAATCCAGCCTTCACCCTCAATGGTGTATTGGTGGCAATGGCGCGTTCAAGCTTCTTTTTTAACTCATCCAGGTCAATAATCTCTTCAGAACCCCTTTGAATAAGTTCAATTGAACGATCTATGTCCTTTTCCATGTTATTTCCTGCCTGAAAATTACTTTGCGTAATCAACTGCCCTAGTCTCTCTTATCACAGTGACCTTAATCTGACCAGGATAATTGAGTTCTTTCTCAATCTTTTTGGTAACGTCCCTGCAAAGCATTGCTGCTTCAGCATCAGAGATGGACTCACTGTTCACCACAATCCTTATCTCTCTACCTGCCTGGATTGCAAAGGACTTTTCTACTCCTTTAAAAGAGGTAGCAATCCTTTCAAGGTCTTCAAGCCTTTTCACATAGCTTTCAAGCATCTCTCTTCTGGCACCAGGCCTTGCCCCGGAAAGGGCATCAGCGGCCTGAACCAAGACAGCAAGTACACTTTCAGGTTTTACATCTTCGTGATGGGCAGCAATGGCATGGACCACATCCTTTGATTCACCATATTTTTTGGCAAGATCAGCACCAATAATTGCGTGTGAACCTTCTACTTCATGATCTACTGCCTTACCAATATCGTGCAATAGTCCTGCCCGCTTTGCCTTTTTTACGTCTATTCCTAACTCAGCGGCCATAATTCCACACAAAAAGGCAACTTCAATTGAATGTTGTAATACATTTTGTGTATAACTAGTCCTGAACTTAAGTTTTCCTAGAAGTTTTACAAGTTCCGGATGAATTCCGTAAACGCCCACATCAAATGTGGCCTGCTCCCCTGCCTCCCTTATTGCTGCATCTATCTCCTTTTCTACCTTTTTAACAACCTCTTCTATCCTTGCCGGATGGATACGACCGTCCAACACAAGTCTTTCAAGGGCTACTCTGGCAATTTCGCGTCTTACAGGGTTAAAGCCGGAAATTAGAACTGCCTCTGGGGTATCATCTATAATAATGTCTATTCCTGTTGCAGCCTCAATGGCCTTTATATTTCTTCCTTCTCTACCTATAATCCTGCCCTTCATTTCTTCATTTGGAAGTGGAACTACCGATACTGTCCGTTCGGCCACATATTCACCTGCGTAACGGGCCACTGCCAAGGCAATGATCTCTCTGGCCTTTTTATCTGCGATTGCCTTAGTCTCTGCCTCAATTTTTCTAAGTAGTTTACCGGCATCCTGTCTAATCTCTATTTCAAAACTTTCTAGGAGTTCCTGCTTTGCCTCTTCCTGAGACATTCCTGAAATCTGTTCCAGCTTTTCCCTCTGAGCTGAAATGATTGAATCTATCTCTTTCTCTCGCTCTTCTAATTTTTGCTTGAGATCATTAATCTTTTTTTCTTTTTCAAGAAGCTCTATCTCCTTGGAATCCACAAGCTCCTTTTTCTTCTCTATCTGTTGTTCTCTTTGAAGAAGCCTGCGTTCCTGACTTCTAAGCTCACCCTGCCTTTCTGATGCCTCTTTTTCTGCTTCTTTTTTTATTCTCAGGGCCTCTTCCTTTGCTTGGACCTGAGCTTCCTTAATGATCCGCTCTGCCTCTTTTTTAGAATCCCTGAGAAGTCTTTCAGCTTCGTCCTTCTCTGCTGTATGCTCTTTAGTAAGAATAACCTTGGCTATGGAAAAGCCTATGGCTCCACCTATCAAGGCAATGACTATAAATAAAACAACTGTTGTAAAATCTAACATGTGTGGCCTCCATTATTGGAATATTATGCCACACCCCATCTACCAAATATATTTAAACGGAATTGGTGGAGAATTATTTAGGAAAGAACTTTAAGCATATTAAAAAATAGGAATTAAATAAATTGAATAGACAAAAATCTTAAACCTATTCCTCTTAATTCTAAAATTATCATATATACAAATCTGCTTGAGCAGAATTAGGAACTCTTACTTCTTCACCAAATCCGTTTATGTAAACCCAGACGGGGTTATAGCTTTTATATATCAAAAGCCCCGCCATGCCGTGGCGCTGAGTCTATTGAACCTGAGCGAACTCAGGTGGGTGTCATATCCGCTTCAGACGGAAAAGGCTGTTCTCCTTTTCCATTCCTCCACGGAGGGATGACTCCCTTGTACGGGGTGTTGGCTCAACAAACATTCAGCCTGCCACGCACACAGCAGGGAAGCTTTGTTGAAAATTATAACATACTAATCTTTTTTTTCCAGCACGTGTGAATCTATTTTTTCACTAATTTCTTTTATCTTAATGTTAAGTTTAGTTTCAAGGACTTCAAGCCTCTTTTTGCAGGAAAAAAGCTCATGGCCTAAACTCATTACCACCAGTACCATTAGCTTTGAGGGCGGAAGCTTGGGTTGAGCCCTCTCAACTTCTTCGGCCTTTTCTTCTATGTAGAAGGCAACCCTTTGAAGATCAACCTCTTGGTCATCTCCTTTGAGTTCATAAATATTTCCAAAAAGCTTAAGTTTTACCTTTTGTGCCACTCTGTTTAACCTGCATCTACAAATTCAAAACCTCTTTGGGCACCTTGATCCTCGCCCTCTGTAGGAGTTGCTTCACCTCCTGACTCAAGAGCGTTTCCCAAGGAAGATATCCTAGCTAGAATATTTTCCACTCTTTGGCCAATTTCAGTTCTCTCTTTTTTAAGCCTTTCAAGTTCCTGGTTAAGACCACTAATCTCTTCTTCCCTTTGATTAAGCCTCTCGTTAAGGGCCTTTTTCTCCTCTTCTAGGTCTTTTATGTATGCCAAAAGGCTATCAATTTTCTCCTCTAAAAGGGAAATAACCTCTAAACCTTCCATTAATTAATAACTCCTTTCTACTGGGTTGGCTTTTTTCCGATTAATTTAGAAAATGCTTTTATTACTTCGCCTGAACAAACCCTTGAATTTTCAATATAACAAAATCCTTCCAGGAATGCCCCTTTTTCAATCTGTGTTCGGCCCTTTAAAATGGAATGCGGCCCAATAAAGGAATCTCTTCCAATGATTACTGTCGGCTCTATGTAAGTGGTCTCAGGCATTGAAAAAGTAACACCTTCATCCATCAATGATTCCCTAATCCTTGAAAGCATGATCTTTTCAGCCTGAGCTAGCTGTGCTCGTGAATTAACCCCGAAAGAGTCCTCTTGTGTTGCAATTGGAAATGCATAAACCTTTAAACCCTTTTCCTTACCGATGGAGACAATGTCAGTCAAATAATATTCTCCCTGTGCATTATCAGATTTAACTGACCCTAAAAGCTCGAAAAGCTCCTTACTCTTTACAAGATAACAGCCTGTATTTACCTCACAAATTTTCCGTTCCTCTGGATCAGCGTCTTTTTCTTCAACAATTGAATAAAAGTCCCCAGCCTCATTTCTTTTAATTCTTCCGTATCCTTTAGGGTCATCCATTTTACAAGATAGAATGGATATAACTGAACCGCTGTCACAGTGATTTTTATAAAAGGCTTTTAACACTTCTTTTCTAAAAAGAGGTGTATCACCACACGTGATTAAAATATCACCTGCAAAATCCTGAAAATTGTTCTTGCAGCAAAGGACTGCATGACCAGTCCCTAGCTGTTCTTTCTGATGAACAATTTCAACGCTCCAACTCTTTAAAAATTCTTTAAGAAGAGGAGCTCCATGGCCAATTACTACACAGTTCTTTTCTACCGACAGGGCTTTAAGACTTTCAAGTACGTATTCTATGATTGGCTTTCCCAGTAAATTATGAAGGACCTTAGGGATTTCTGATTTCATCCTGGTCCCTTTGCCAGCAGCCAAAATTATTGTTCCCAGTGCCATATATAAAAAGAAAAGGCAAGCTCTAGGCTTGCCTTTTCTCCTCCTCCCCAAAAATTACTGGTGAATTACATTTTGCCAGCTACCTTTAGCCTGGTAAGTGCCCTGGCTAGTGCGGCCTTAGCACGAGCAATATCGATATCTTCACGACCACTCGCGGCTTCCTGCAATCTTCTTTCTGCCCTTTCCTTAGCTTTAAGGGCGCGGTCAACATCTATCTCTTCCATCCTCTCTGCAGCTTCAGCAAGAACTGTCATCCTATTATTGGATACTTCAACAAAACCACCACTAACAGCCATTTTTTCCTGCTTCCCATCATTTTCATAATGCATTTCACCAATGGCTATGGTGGCTAAAATAGGCGCGTGATTTGCCATAACACCAAACACACCTTCTGTGCCTGGCACTGTACATAAATCCACCTGCTCACTTACAACTAGTTTGGTTGGTGTGACCACTTCCAAATTTAGTTTATTGGCCATTTTATCACCTTAATTTTATGACTTTTGTGCCTTTTCTACAGCCTCTTCTATGGTACCAACCATATAAAAGGCCTGTTCAGGTAAATCATCATGTTTACCATCCAGTATTTCTCTGAAGCCTCTGACAGTATCCTCGACTTTCACATACTTTCCAGGAATACCTGTAAAGGTCTCTGCAACGTGGAATGGCTGAGAAAGGAAACGCTGTATTTTCCTTGCCCTCTGGACTGTAAGCTTATCTTCATCAGAAAGCTCATCCATACCAAGAATAGCAATAATATCTTGCAAGTCCTTGTATTTCTGGAGGGTCTGCTGAACTTCACGAGCAGTCCTATAATGCTCTTCACCCAAAACATTTGGATCCAAGATACGTGATGTGGAATCCAGCGGGTCAACCGCAGGATAGATACCGAGCTCTGCAATCTGACGAGCAAGAACAACGGTACCATCCAAGTGAGCAAAGGTGGTTGCAGGAGCTGGGTCTGTCAAGTCGTCAGCAGGAACGTAAACACATTCGACTGCTGTAATTGAGCCTTTGGTGGTAGATGTAATACGTTCCTGCAAAGCACCCAGGTCAGTAGCTAGAGTTGGCTGATAACCGACTGCAGAAGGAATACGCCCAAGTAGTGCCGAAACCTCAGAACCTGCCTGAGTAAAACGGAAGATATTATCAATAAAGAAAAGAACGTCCTGACCTTGCTCGTCACGGAAATACTCGGCAGCAGTCAGCCCGGTAAGACCTATTCTAGCACGTGCTCCTGGTGGCTCGGTCATCTGCCCGTAAATCAGTGCAGCCTTTGGAAGAACGCCCGATTCTTTCATTTCAAGATATAGGTCGTTTCCTTCACGAGTCCTTTCACCAGCACCGCAGAAAACAGAAATACCACCGTGCTGCATAGCAATGTTATGGACCATCTCCATCATGATAACTGTCTTACCGCAACCGGCACCTCCGAACAGGCCCATCTTACCACCACGAGGAAATGGAACCAGTAGGTCAATAACCTTAATACCTGTTTCAAGAACCTTAACAGTTGTATCCTGCTCAACAAACTCTGGTGCCTTCCTGTGAATTGGATAATAGGTATCTGACTTAATTGGCCCTTTTCCATCAACTGGCCACCCCACGACGTTCATAATTCTTCCTAGAGTAGGTTCACCAACGGGGATCTTAATAGGAGCGCCAGTATCCTTAACTTCCATACCACGAACGAGACCGTCTGTGGTATCCATAGCAATACAACGACAAATATTATCACCAAGGTGTTGAGCTACCTCGATATATAGATTGTCTGGCTCATCACTAATGGCTGGGTTAGAAACCAGTAAGCCATTCAATATGGCCGGCAACTTACCTGGTTCGAATTCAACGTCAACTACAGGTCCGATGACCTGTACTATTTTTCCTATATTTGCCATTTGATCCTACCTCCCACAGGGTATTTACCCGTAAAATTTATCCTTTTAGGGCCTCAGCACCGCCAACAATATCCATTAATTCAGCAGTAATGGAGGCCTGACGTGCCTTATTAAAAGCAAGTGTTAACTCATGAATCATATCACCACATGCCCTTGTAGCATTGTCCATAGCAGTCATTCTTGCAGCCTGTTCACTTGCCACGGTTTCAAGCATTGCTGCCATAATTTGGACATTTATGTACATGGGCATCAATTTATCTAAAATTTCTTCTGGTGCCGGCTCATAAATATAGGTGGCCTTGGGCCCTTCCTTTTCCTCCTTTTCACCACCGGATTCACCCAAGCCGGACGCAGATATAGGCAGAAGCTTATTTATAGTTGGCTTTTGAGTTACTACATTAATAAACCGACCGTATATGAGATGGACCTCATCCACTTTACCTTCTAAAAAAAGATGGATTATTTCCTGGCCAGCCTGCCTGGCGTTCACCATCTCAACCTTGGCCATACAGTCTGTAATATTAATTGGCACCTCATAATCTCTTTTGGTGAAATATTGAGAACCCTTCTTACCAATGCATCCTACAGATACACCTATTCCCTTCTCCTTTTTGGAGTCAAGAAACTTCTCAGATGCATTTATGATATTTGCATTAAAGGCGCCACAAAGACCTCTATCAGATGTAACAACCAATAATAGACTATTTTTAACTTCCCTTTGTTCCATTAAAGGAAAGGCGTTTGGGTTAGCGGTACCAGATAACTGCCCCATGACTGTGGCAAATTTACTGGCGTAAGGGCGGAATTCTTCCATCCGCTCCTGGGCACCACGGAACTTTGCCGCAGCCACCATATTCATGGCCTTGGTTATCTGTTCCGTCTTTTTTATACCTTGAATTTTTAATTTAATATCTTTTAAGGATGCCATTTATCTTAGCCCCCTGAATTACAGGTTCCGAGCACTCTTAAACTGTGAAATACACTCAGCGATTGCATCCCTCATTTTTTTATCCAGAGCATCGCTTATCTCTTGTTTTTCCCTTAATTCTTCGTATATCTGTGGATATTTTTGCTCAACAAATTCGTAGAGCTCCTTTTCAAATTCCTGTATAGCAGAAACAGGAAGCTCATCCAATAACCCCTTTGTTCCTGCAAAAAGAGCCAGGACCTGTTTTTCCATTGGAAGAGGATTGTACTGAGGTTGCTTAAGAAGCTCAACTAGCCTTTCACCGCGCCTGAGCTGTTTCTGTGTCGCCTCATCCAGGTCACTGCCAAACTGGGCAAAGGCTGCAAGCTCACGATATTGAGCAAGATCCAGTCTAAGGGTACCAGCCACCTGCTTCATAGCCTTAACCTGAGCTGCACCACCAACCCTTGAAACTGAAAGTCCTACGTTAACAGCAGGTCTAATACCTGCGAAAAATAGGGATGGCTCTAAATAGACCTGTCCGTCCGTAATAGAAATAACGTTTGTTGGGATATATGCAGAAACGTCACCCTGCTGGGTTTCGATAATTGGCAAGGCAGTCAGGCTTCCTGCCCCCAGCTCATCATTCAGCTTTGCCGACCTTTCAAGAAGCCTTGAGTGGTTATAAAAGATGTCACCAGGATAGGCCTCACGTCCTGGAGGACGCCTCAAAAGAAGTGACAACTCACGGTATGCAACTGCCTGTTTTGAAAGGTCGTCATAAATGATCAGGGCATGTTTTCCATTATCCCTAAAATATTCACCCATTGCTGTTGCAGAGAAGGAGGACAGATATTGGAGAGAGGCAGGCTCACTAGCACTACTTGCAACAACTATTGTGTAATCCATGGCGCCTGCACGCCTAAGGGCCTCAACAACCAGCGCCACAGTTGCCTGCTTCTGACCAACAGCATTATAAATACAATAGACGTCTGTCTCCCTTTGAGCGATGATTGCATCTACACCAATTGCTGTTTTCCCAATCTGACGGTCTCCAATAATCAACTCACGCTGACCGCGTCCAACAGGAGTCATGGCGTCAATGGCCTTTAAACCGGTATAACAAGGCTCATGAACCGGCTTTCTGTCAATAACACCGGGAGCCTTCACCTCTATCCTGCGGAATTCAGTGGCGTTAATTGGGCCCTTTCCGTCAATGGGATTACCTAGAGCATCAACAACCCTTCCCAACATACACTCACCAACTGGCACCTGAGCGATCTTACCGGTTCTTTTGACCAAGTCGCCTTCCTTAATCCCTGTAACATCGCCCATAATGGCTACACCGACATTGTCTTGCTCTAGGTTCAAGGCAATACCCATGATGCCACCAGGAAACTCCAAAAGCTCCATGGCCATGCAATTACGGACGCCATAAACACGGGCAACGTTGTCCCCTACTGACAGAACGGTACCAGTTTCTGCCAGATCGACCGTCTTTTCAAACTCTTCAATCTTTTTCTTTATTATATCGCTGATTTCGGATGCGTTTATCTGTGCCATTATCCTATTTCACCTCTCCCTATGGTTTCTTTAAAGCCTTGCAATTGGCTTCTGATGCTGCCATCCCAAACCATGTCTCCAACGTGGGCAATGACACCACCAATTATGTCAGGGTCTTCCTTTGTCTCGAGCACTACCTGCTTACCCGTGACTTGCGAGAAGACCTCTTCCATCTTTTTCTTGAGGTCCTTTTTCAAGGGAATAGCTGTAATAACCTTGGCCCTGACCACCCCCAGCTCCTCGTCCATCAATTCCTGGAAGGAGTCAGCGATAAGGCCAATATGGTGAACCCTATTATTCTGAACCAGGACCCTCAAAAAATTGGCCATGGTCTTATCCACCTTGGCGGCCTTAATGATTTCCTCAATCACCTCTTGCTTAACATCCAGGCCAATCACAGGACTCTCCAGGGCGGCCTCAATCTCAGGGTTGGCACTTAAAAAGGCCCTAATCTCCTGAAGGGTCTCATTAAAGGCCTGCAACTTATCCTCCTCTTTGCCAGCGGCAAAGAGCGCCTTTGCATACCTTCTTGCTAATACTGTGCTAATCAATTTTTCTGCACCACCCTTTCAAGATATTCACTGATGAGCTTTGATTGATCTTGCTCATTCAGGTTTTTCCTTATTATTTCCTCAGCCAGCTTGACTGCTGTATCGGCAACCTCTTTTTGGAGTTCTGTCTTTGCCTTAGCAAGCTCCTGCTGCACATAAAACTCGGCCTGTGACTTAATACGTTCAGCAGCTGCCTTGGCCTGCTCTATAATATGTTCACGTTCTTTCTGACCTTGTTTTATAAAATTCTCTAGGATACCCTTGGCTTCCTCGTCCATTCCAGAAAGCTTTTTCACATATTCTTGATAGCGCTTCTCTGCTTCAACCTTTTTATTTTCAAGCTCTTCAAAGGCCTTTGCTATGGATTCCTGGCGACTTTTAACGCTGTCTGTAATAGGCTTTTTGAGAAACTTAACAAGAATCACAACCAAAAGAGCAAAATTTAAACAATGCCAAACAAAATTCATAACCTGGCTGTGGGTTAAGCCATGATGACCTCCATGCTCGCCCTCATGGGCACTTTCGTGAGAAGCTTCTGCCGATTCACCATGGCCAGCAGCATGACCCGCCTCAAGATTTTTTGCAGATTCATGCGTTACCACAGATTCATGCCCAGAACCCTCACTAGCCATTACTGGGGCCACAAAATACACAACTGACAAAAACCCTAAAAAAAGCGCTATGAATAAGTTCTTAATTTTAAATGACATTTATACAGCCCTCCCAAGCAACTTTTGAGCAATTTCCACTGCAAAGGCCTCTGCCTTAGCCTGAAGCTCCTTCTTAGCTGCTTCTATTTGGCTAGTGAGCTGCTGCATAAGCTCTTGCCTTTTTGCTTCAGCCTCTTTTGTACTTTCTTCAATGAGCTTCTTTTCTTCCTCGCGAGCCTCGTTTCTCAATTTTTCAAATTCAGATTTTCCGGCCTTGCGAGCCTCTTGAAGCTTTCTTTCATAGTCTTCCACAAGACTTTTGATCCTGTCTTCAAATTTTATCGCCTCTCCCTCTAGGGCATCCATCTGCTCTTTTCGCTCTTTCATAACGCGCCTGAGCGGCTCATAGAGCATAGAATTTAGGACAACTATGAGGATTAACATTCCAATTATTTCAGCGAAGAATGATAGATCTATGGTAATCATATGTTCTCCTACCCCCGAAGGCTTAGTAGCCAAATTTTTTCATTGAAAGAAAAAATGAAGCTTCATTCATTATTTTGGATTTAGCTTTTACCTTATTTATTCTTCAATGTCAACGCCTTTTAACGGATTTTTAAACACCCCTTTTATCGCCCCAGAGAAATTTATGCAACTGAATCTGAAATCTGGCTTGCAATTTGTCCTCAATAACCCAATTTGCAAGGCATTTTGCGTCCACTTGTCCCCAAGCGGGGGAAACTAAAACTTCACAAATTTCTGACAAAAAATTTTTCTCGATAATACGTTTTGCCCACCTGTAATCTTCCTCTGATGTAATTACAAATTTAATTTGATCCTTAAAAGAAATGTATCTTAAATTTTCCTTCAAAAATGATTGGCCAACCCCACTTCCTGGAGTTTTCCAGTCAAGAACTTTTATCACTTCCGGTGGCACATTTGAAATGGATAGACTCCCATTTGTCTCCAAGATACACTTTGCCCCATTAGCTAAAAAAATATCTAACAAATCATAAACATTTGGGCTTAAAAGGGGTTCACCCCCTGTTATCTGGACTAACCTTAGCCCACTTTTTTCCCAGAGTCTTAAAAGTTCCTTAATGGGAATAGGCTTTCCATCATAATATGCATATTTGGTATCACAATAACTGCATCTAAGATTACACCCAGTAAGCCTTATAAAAAAACAAGGAAGTCCAGAATGTCTCCCTTCTCCTTGAATACTGGTAAATACTTCTGAAACTCTTAAAGTTTTTTCAAGTGAACTTAGACCCTTATTCACTATAGATGACACCTGTTGAAGGAGTCTCTCTAACTTCTACAGACTCAGGAGAAACTCCATCAAATGACCTTAGCTCTTCTTTTAAGCGTCTATAAATATATTCGGCTAACCTTTCAGAAGAAGGATTATTTCTGCTAAAGGCCTCCAGTTCGTTTAAATTTTTATGGTCCAGCTCACTCATTATCTTTGATGCTATTTCTTTTAAGTCCCTGAAATCAATAGCCACATCTATCTCGTTTAACCTTTCTGATCGTACAATAATGACTACATCCCAGTTGTGACCATGAAGGTGCTCACAATTTCCCGGATAATTTCTAAGATAATGGGCAGATGAAAAATGTGTCTTGATAAAAACTTTATACATACAAACTAACTCCTCAATTAATCCCTGGGGCCAAAAAGGGCTGTGCCTATTCTGACAATGGTAGCCCCTTCTTCAATTGCCACTTCAAAATCATTTGACATTCCCATTGAAAGCTCTTCAAGGGAAAGGTAAGGAAAAGCATCTCTTAAACGGTTTCGAAATTCCGCCATCTTTTTAAACCACCTTCGAGAACCTTCGACAGTTGCTGCCTTTGGTGGAATGGCCATAAGTCCCTTTAAGTTTAAATTATCTAGCTCACTGATAACATTTACGGCGTCTAGAACCTCTTCTTCCAAAAAACCTGACTTGGACTCCTCTCTTCCAATGTTCACTTGAAGAAGTATGTTCACCCTTTTACCTATGTCATTGGCTTTTTTATTGAGGGTCCTTGCAAGACGAATGCTATCAACAGTTTCAATCCAATCAAAGTAGCGCACTGCAAACTTAGCCTTGTTTCTTTGAAGATGCCCGATAAAGTGCCATGAAATATCCTTTAAGCTTCCAAGCCCTTCTATCTTTTTTATTGCCTCTTGGATATAATTTTCACCAAAAAGCCTTTGCCCGCACTCGTAAAGCTCTTTTATTTGTGAAACAGGTTTTTTCTTACTAACAGCAACAATCTTTATCTTTGAAGGATTTCTTCCAACTCTTTCTGCCGCTATTTTTACCCTTTTTTTTATTACATCTAATTTTTTGCACATGGCTTTATTGCATTAATGTCGAGAAGGATATCTATTACCTCTGACATTGGAAAACCTATCACATTTGTATAAGAGCCTTCGATTTTTCTTATCATAAAGCCTCCAACTGCCTGGACTGCATAACCACCAGCCTTGTCAAAGGGCTCTCCAGTATTAATATAAGCCTTTAAAATTTCATCATCAAAGG
>JALXCD010000045.1 GCA_026991135.1 Deltaproteobacteria bacterium
AAAAAGATGGTCATTTTTTTCAAAAAGAATAAAGCTTTTGGCAAATTGCCCTATTAACCTAAATTCTAAATCCTCTTCAAAAGACCTTTCTCTAATATCTTTCTTATGAGAAGCTTCTAAAGAAAAATCCAAAATACCCAAAGAGTCTTTTAAAGCTTCCCTGTCAGTTTTCTCCCATGGAAGGGGAATTTCATCCCTTACTTTTAATCTCTTTTCAAAAAAAACTTCCCTTTGATATGCTGAATCATTATCTGTCTCCTGTTCAAGTCTTTCGCTATTATCTACCTTTTCAAAAAAATAATTTTTCCCTTCAAATGCCTGCCTTATGGCCTGAAAAATAAGCCTATAAATTGAGTTTGAATCCTCAAAGCGAACCTCCATCTTGGCCGGATGAACATTTATATCAAAAAGGGATGGAGGCATTTCCAAAAAGATGACACCAACTGGAAAGTTTCCTTTTACTATATACCCCTTTAGCGCCTCGTTTACCGCCTTCCAGATAAGTGGGCTCGATATTGGCCTTTTGTTCAAAAAGGCAAATAAATGCCTTGAGCTTACCCTCACCTCATCTGGAGATGCAATGTAGCCCTTTAATCCGACTTCACCCCTTTGTCCTGAAATTTCAATAAGTTTTGAAACTGTATCCTTTCCAAGAAGGGGAGAAAGCCTCCTTTCAAGGGTGTCATGAGCCCCCACATTAAGGACCATTTTCTTCTCCCTGAAAAGCCTTATTCCGATCTCAGGCCATGATGCACAAAAAAGATTTACCACCTTTTTGCACCTTAAATATTCGGTCTGAGAAGACTTTAAAAACTTAAGCCTTGCAGGTATCTCCAAAAATAAATCTGAAACAGAAATAATTGTCCCCTTTTCACAGGGATAGGGATGAATCCCCTTTCTTTTTCCAAAATCGACTTTGAGTATCCATCCTTCATCCTGATCCTTTGTCCTAGATGCAATAGAAAGCCTGCTTACAGATGAAATGCTTGAAAGGGCCTCTCCCCTGAAACCCAGGGTAGTAATCTTAAAAAGATCCTCTGGCCTTTCTATCTTACTTGTTGAATGAGGCTCAATACAAAGTTCTAGGTCTTTTTTTGACATACCAATGCCATCATCCTTTACCTCGATTAGCTCCTTTCCACCCCCCTTAAGCCTTATTTCAATGAAATTTGAACCGGCATCAATGGAATTTTCAATAAGCTCCTTAAGGACAGAAGATGGCCTTTCTACCACCTCTCCTGCTGCGATCTGGTTGACAAGATGAGGAGAAAGCCTTTTTATCCTCGGAAAAACATCTTTCATCTAATCCCCTTTTCTAAAGTATTCATAAACCCTTTTTGCTACCTCCTTTGGAAGGCCAGGAACAGCTAAGAGCTCATTCAAAGAGGCCTTTTTTATCCCTGAAACACTTCCAAAGTGTCTTAAAAGAAGCATCTGTCTCTTCTGACCAATACCATCAATCTTAGAAAGGCTAGTGGCAAGACCCTTTTTTAAGCGGATACTTCTGTGGGTCTTGATGCCAAACCTGTGGGCCTCATCCCTTACCATTTGACAAAACCTCAAGACCTGACTTTCTTTTGACAGATCAAGGGGCTCTTCTCTTCCGGGGATGTAAATCTTTTCTCCTTCTACCTCTCTTTCCTTCGCAATGGAAATGAAATCCACTTGGTTTAAAAGAGACATATCATTTGCAGCCTTAAGTGCCATATTTAATTGCCCCTTTCCTCCATCAATTATCATAAGGTCAGGAAGAGGCTTTCTTTTTAATCTTTTTTTAATGACTTCATAGATCATCCCGTAATCGTCAGGACCGTCAGAACCCAAATTGTAATGTCTATAGCCTTCCTTAAAGGGCCTTCCGTTTTTAAAACAAACAAGGCTTCCGATTGATAAGTTTCCCTGTATGTTTGAGATATCAACTCCTTCCACCCAATTTGGCAAAGATGAAAGCCCAAGGACACCCTTTAAAAGGGCTGCCCTTTCCTGCCATTCCTGCTTTTTGGAGAGAAGTTTTGAAAGGGCCTCTTTTGCATTTATAGATGCCATTTCAAGAATTTTTCTCCTAAAGCCTTTGCTTCCAAGGCTGAATTTTATCTTTTTGCCAAATTCTTCTTGAAAAAGCTTAAAGGAATGGGCTTTTATAATATCACTTGGTAGAAAGATTTCAGGAGGAAGATTTGACAACCTGTAATATAGCCTTAAAAACTCCATGTAAATTTCTTCCAAATCGTCTTCATAATCTATCTCAACTCCCACTATCTCTTTTCCCCTCAACACTCCTTCCCTCACCTTTAAGACCACTGAAACACATTCGGTTCCCTCTTTGAGGATAAAGACACAGTCAAGATCTACCTTTGTCTTAGAAAAGACATATTGTTTTTCCAAAAGCCCCTGGATGGCTGCTATCCTATCCCTTAAAAGGGCAGCCCTTTCAAACTCTAAGTTACGTGCTGCCTCTTCCATCTCTTTTTTAAGGCCCTTGATAACCTGGCTTGACCTTCCTTGAAGAAACTCCCTTACCCTCATTACTTCCTTCCAGTAATCATCTTTGCTTATCTTTCCTGTGCAGGGTGCAGAACAACGTTCAATCTG
The DNA here is from genome assembly GCA_026991135.1 of Deltaproteobacteria bacterium. Classification (GTDB taxonomy): domain Bacteria; phylum Desulfobacterota; class Dissulfuribacteria; order Dissulfuribacterales; family QOAL01; genus JAADCZ01. The sequence goes on from JALXCD010000045.1 coordinate 2,593, forward strand.
ATACTTAAGACATGGCCTTGACCTTCCCTTCATGGAAGAGTCTGTGCACGTCCTTAACTTAAAGACTATAGAAATAATATTAAGGGTCTGTCTGAGCGCATTTGAAGAGGTAAAAGGTCCAAAATAAAGGGCCCCATCACTTTTCCTTTTCCTAACTATACTAAGCCTGGGAAATGGATTTTTAATGCCAAGCCTTAAAAGTGGATAGGCCTTGTCATCCCTTAACCGAATATTATACCTAGGCCTAAGCTCATTAATTAGCTCTGCCTCAAGGATAAGGGCCTCCTTTTCAGTGGCTGTTATAAAGCAGTCCAGGAAGGAGGCCTTTTTCATCATAATCCTTGTCTTAGGGGTAAGCCTTTCCTGGGATCTAAAATAGGAAGAAAGGCGCTTTCTAAGGTCCTTGGCCTTTCCCACATAAAGGCACATGCCATCTTCGGAATAGAAACAATAGACTCCTGGGCGAGAACTTAAAAGATGGGTATCAAGGCCCTTTTTTAGATCATATTTTAAAGGAGAATATTTCTTAAGTTCCTTCATGAAGAAGTTTCTTTAAAAGGAGGGCGTCTTTAGCTGCACTTCCATCAGCAGTATTGTCAAAATATATAAAGGTCTTTTTTGAAAAGACCCTTATCAAGTCAATCCATTCTTTGAGCCCTTCTTCCCCGTACGAGCCACGATAAAGGGCGTTTGCACCGTGAAGTCTTATATATAAAAAATCAGCAGTAAAGACCTTTTCTATGGGATATTTTCCTGCTGTATGACTAATAACAAAGGAGAGCCCTTTTTCTTTTAATATCTCGTAGACTTCTTTTTTAAACCATGAGCCGTGTCTCGCCTCAAGGGCAACAGGGACATGGAATGGCAGAAGTTTTAAAAATTTCAAAAAGGTTTCTCTTTTAAATTCAAGGGTTGGTGGAAGTTGAAAAAGAACCACACCTAGCTTTTCCCTGAGAAGCCCTGCCTGTGAAAAGAAATAATCAATGGAGTCCTTATCTACATCAAGTCTTTTGATGTGTGTTATAAAACGAGACGCCTTTACTGACCAGATAAATCCATCTGGAGTCCTGTTGTACCAGCCCTCCCATGTCCTTTTGGGAAAGGATCTATAAAAGGAGGCATTTAGCTCAACACTATTAAAAAACTTGCAGTATGTTTCCAGATACTTTCTTTTGGGCGTCTTTTTATCAAAAATGGAACCAATAAATGTTTCGTAGTTCCATCCGCTTGTGCCAATATAGATTGGGAAATCCATAATAAAAAAGAATACGTATTTTTATTAAAGATGAAAAAAATCTATCAGGAATGCAAGTAAGAGGAAAGCTCTTTTAATACCTTTTGATATTCCTTTTTAATGGACTCAATCAATTGTGATGAGCTATGGATCTCTCCTTTTCGTGCAGCCATCTCAAGTTCATAACAAAGATGACTTAACATATTTGCACCCATAAAGCCACTTGTTCCCTTAAGGGTGTGAGCATTAAAACGGAGGGCCTCTTGATCTCCTTCTCTAAGGGCATTTTCCATCCCATCAATATATTTTGGAGAATTTTCAAAAAAACGCCTGATTGCATTCCCCAGTACATCCTTTTTGGCCATCTTGCCAAGGATTTTCATATCTTCTATGACCTTTCGGTCAACACTGACTATGACATCCTTTTTCTTTTCCTTTTTCTCTTCTTCTAAAATACCCTTTCCATTTCTGGCCCACTTGTTTAATACCATCTTTAGCTGATCAAATTTGAAAGGCTTTGAGAGGTAGTCATCCATTCCATGGGAAAGACACTTCTCCTTGTCTTCCTCCATGGCATAGGCAGTAAGGGCTACTACTGGGGTATGAGTATTCCGTTCCCTTTCCATTTTTCTAAACTCTTCAGTAGTCCTATACCCATCCATTACAGGCATCTGGCAATCCATAAATATCAAATCAAATGATGCCTTCCTTAATATCTCCAGGGCCATTTTACCATTTTTGGCAATGGTGACATTGCAGCCGAGACTCTCTAACATATCCTTACAAAGGTCTTGATTTACTGGATTATCCTCAACAACAAGCACATCAAGTCCTGAAAAATCAGTCTCTCCAGAAAGGGTTTTCTTTTCATCTAAATTGACTTCAAAAATGTCTTCTCTTCGAAAGAGCCTTGGAAGATATTCTAGTAATTCATACTTTGAGATAGAATAAATGCCTTTGGATATCTTTTTAATTGGCTCCTTCTGATTTTTTGTAAAAAAGCAACATACTTCCTTGAAATGAAGGTAAGATGACATATTAAGCTCATTGATTATTTCCTTTTCCCCAAGGGAATCCTTATCTACAATCAAAAAATCGCACTCTGCATTCTCAACACCATTCCATTTGTGATAAATTTCAATCCTGTATCCCGCGGATTTTCCCATATTCTTAACAGTCTCAATAAAAAACGGCTCACTTGAGTAAACCGAAAGGGTTCTGGATTCGGTCTTTTCCTCCTTGGCCGGTTCCCTATCGCATCCTTCCGGAAGCCTGAATGGCATAATGCATGTAAAGCATGAGCCCTTTCCTTCCTCGCTTTTTACCTCAATGGTTCCACCCAAAAGCTCAACAAGACCTTTAACAATGGATAGACCCAGCCCTGTGCCTTCAAAATTCTTTTCCGTCGTAGAATCCACCTGAGAAAAGGCATTAAATATGGTATCAAGTCTATTTTCAGGGATTCCTATGCCATGATCTGCAACCTCTATCTTAAGGGTGAGACCATTGCCTGTATTTAAATTTCCAGCGGTTTTATAAGGCCTTACTCTTAAAATTATATCACTATCTCTTGTAAATTTTACTGCATTTCCCACAAGGTTTATGAGGATCTGTTTTATTTTGTCAGGATCTCCTATAACCTTTTGTGGAACATTTTTGTCATAGGAAAAATAGACCACTGTTTGATTCTTTTTGGCCTGGACCTGAAAAAGGTCAACAATTTCTTTTAATATCTCACGTATTGAAAATTCCCTATACCTGATCTCGACCTTTCCTGCCTCAAGACGGGAAAAATCCAGTATATCATTTATGATGCTAAGGAGTATCTCTCCGGATTTTAATATGGAATTAACTATCCTTTTCTGCTTATTATCCAGCTTTGTGCTTAAAAGAAGTTCGGCCATCCCAATAACTCCATTCATTGGAGTCCTGATCTCATGACTCATATTTGCAAGAAATCTGCTTTTTACCTTACTAGCCTCTTCTGCCCTTTCTTTGGCCTGTTTGTACCGTAAAACCAGTTCCTTAAGCCTCTCATTGGCGTGTGCAAGCTCACTAGTTCTTTCCTCAACCTTTGATTCTAGCTCGTCTTTGCTCTTTTTTAAAAGGGCATCCCGCTCTTCTATCCTATCCAGCATTTGGTTAAAATGTTCAATAAGACTTCCTAGCTCATCTTCAGTGGTCTTTCTCACTCTGAGGGAATAGTCTCCCTTCCTGGTTATTTCCTGAATGGAAAAAAGGAGTCTATTAAGGGGCTCAACTAGCTTATTACTCAAAAAGCCTGCCACCAAAAACGATATCACAGCAAGAGCAAGTAAAATGAAACAAATAACGACGGCTGTCGTATAAAATGCATCATAAAAGCTGGATAAGTCCCTTCTTATCCATATATATCCAATTTTTTCACCCTTCCAGGCTATTTCCTCGATATAATCCTGATAATTTCTAAAAAGACAGTAAAAATTTATCCAGGTCTTATTGTTTAAATGTTGAAAATGAAGTTTAAGATGCTCGTCATCCCCAATTTTTGCAATAAAGTCTCTATCATTAAGACATATAAAGCCTTTGCCATTTTTATCAAAAAGACATGCCTGACGGACATCTGGAAGTTTTAAAAGGGCTGAAAGGGTATCTTTTGCAGCATCTTGATCATTAAATGAGATTGCAGCCGCACACTCTGACCCCACTACCTTTGCAAGCACCGCTCCTTGCTTCCTGTGCTTTACCTGACTGTCAAAAAAATAGTAAGCCAGAAAGATAAATGACGTCAGTAAAATGGCACAGGTAGATACCATTGCTATAATAAGGGCTATTTTCTTTTCTATAGACTCGGTCACGTCTTTAGTTAATAACCTTTTTGGCAAGACGCAGTAATCGGCTACTTAGCCTGATTGAACTTTTTTGAGCCACCTTTAAATTTATATTAAACTTTATTTTTGAGCCTTCATTAAAAAGGCTGATTATAAAACCCTTATCTATCCCGTCTCTTTGATCACAAACCGTTAAGATATGAGCCTTAATTGCGCTCTGTATCACGTCGTCGATGTCATTAACAAAACACCCTTGAATAAATAACACATCAAGACGGCCACTATCTGGGAATTTTGATATCTTTTTTATTCGAATTGGCCTTTTTTGACTTTTTTTCCCATCAAGGAGTTTGATCGCATCTAGAAACTCACCAACTGCTATAACACCAATAATCAGTTCACTGCTAGTATTATTGTCATCTGGCCAGTCAACAAACTTGGTAAATTGATACAAGAAAGCAGCCTTTAAATCGGACTCCTTTACTCCAATAGCTTTTGTAACCAAAAGTGAAAGTATCAATACACCTGTAAGGGTCAAATTACAAAAAAATGTATCTCGAAAGGCTTTTTTCTTATGAGGACTTTTACCTTTTACTGCAAAATCTATTAAAAATGCCATGTAAGCCTTCCGTAAAATGAACGGGGCACCTCAGTTTCAACCAAGTGCAAAAAATAATCCTTAAACTCAGGATGATAGGAATCCAAAAGGTCCTTACCCACCAACGACAGTTCCAGTCCTGGCATGATATGCCATCCCAGTCTAAGATCTAAACCTAAATATGAGGGGATACCCATCCTTCGTAAATTAGACAAGTATTTTAACCACAAATCAAACTCTAAATTATTACATATATCCATACTAACCCTAAAAGATAGCTGATGCATAGGGTTATCCGTGTTGGTTTCAATAAGATTGCTCTGCTCTCTATATTTTTTGTCTATCCAGAAATGCGAATCTATGTAAGAATAACTGCATTCCATTCTCCACCATCTATAGGGCTTGAAATTGGTGGTAAACTCCAAACCAAAGGATTCACCTTTGCCATAATTTTTTGGATAAATAGGAAATATCATATAACCATAATGTGGAAAGGGACTCCCTCCTGAAACTGCAAAAAGGTCATAATAAAAATTGGCAAAGGCCGTGGCATCAAAGGTTAAATTCCTTTTTGGCTGCCATCTATAACCGATTTCATAGGCCCATAGTCTTTCACTGTCGAAGTCTTCATTGCCGATGAAAGCTGTTACCGGAATAGAATTTTCTACTTTCATCTGAGGAACATCTACTATCCAAATCGCATCTCTATTGTATCGGCTTGGACTCCGTAAGGCCCTGGAAATAGAAAACCAAATATCTTGCTTATCTGAAAAGGCATAAAGTGCCCTAAATGTTGGCTGGACCTCCAGACCGGAATAATTGTAGTGATCCAGTCGTACCCCCGCCAGTAAATGTAATTTCTCATCAAATATTCGAATTTCATTCTGAAAGAAAAGGCTGAAAAGATCATCACTCCTGACAATGGGAAAAAAGGCACCAAAAGCCATCCCGTGAGCCATTGGTAGTTCATCCCGGGTGTTTCTATAGATTCCTCCCCAAATAAAATCCATAAACTCAAAGGGTTTGAGTGTATTTTGGAATTCAAAATTCATTGTACTCCAAGTTTCTGAACCCACACCACTGTATTTTCTTTCGGTCCGGTCATAGTAGAAACGCAAAAAAAGACTGATATTTTTTGAAAAATCATGTGAAAAGTCAGAAATTATATAGCCACCAGAAATGGGTATGTCAGGTCTCAGGTTAACCACCCTATTCCTTTTTCTCACAAAGCCACTCAATTTCGTAGTTCCCTCTCCGGTGTAAATTTCACCTTTAATTGAAACCTTTGAATTACCAAATGAAAGATCAGTTCTCATACCCGCCCGATCCATGGACCAATCGTCCCACGCAGTAGCTCCATCGTGATCTTTTTGTTGATGACGGGTAAAATGCTTTACATAAAGACGTGCAGTTCCTAGTTCCCCTATTTTAAATCCATATCTTGCAACGCCTGTAAACCTTTCCTGATTCCCAGATGTTACACTGAAAAGTCCTCCCTTGGTCTTTGATGCCTCTTTTGTAATTATATTGATGACTCCATTAACTGCGTTGGTTCCCCAAGTACTTGCACCTGGCCCTCTAATCACCTCAATCCTATCTATATCTTCTAAAACAGTATCCTGGGCGTCCCAAAACACCCCTGAAAAAAGAGTCTTATATAGAATCCTTCCATCCATTAAAACAAGTAGCTTATCTGAAAAAAGGCCATTAAATCCCCTGATAGATATCGCCCAGTTTCCATTGTCAATCTTGGCAACATTTACCCCAGGAACCATCCTTAAAAGCTCGGGAATACTGGTTGCACCGGAATGCCTTATGTCCTCTGAAGTAATCACATAAATAGCAGCGGGGACTTCTTTCACATTCTGGGGTTTTTTAAAGGCGGAGGTGACCTCTACATTTAAAAGGTCTTCTAAATCCATCGATAGAAGACCTTCAATTCTTTGAGCCGTAGAAAAGGAAAGAGCCGGGAAGATAAAGATTGCAATTAAAAAAATACCAGTGCAAAAAATAAAAGCCTTAAAACTTAAAAGTAATCCTTTATTTTTATGTTCCCTTCCCATAAAAATCCCCTTAAAATATTTATTCAAATAACATAATTGGTTAACTTTTTGAAACAAAATTTTTACAAAAGATCAAAAATTGGAGCTACTTTTATAGACCTTATAACATACTTATCGATGATTTGAGCCTTTCAGTAAATCGAATAAGTACTCATGATAAAAAAGATATAAAAAGGAGTATCTAAATGAATCCTGTACTAGATGCCATCTATTCAAGGCGAAGCATAAGGGAATACACTGAGGAAAAGGTTCCACTTGAACATATTAGAGAAATTATAAAAGCCGGTATGTGGGCGCCCTCAGGATTAAATAATCAGCCTTGGCGCTTTGCCATTGTCACTAATAAAGAATTGAAAAAACGCTTTGAGCCCCTTACAAAATACTCAAGAATCATTAAAGGAGCAAAGGCACTTATCCCTGTATTTATTGATAAAAATGCAATGTATCATTCAACTAAAGACCATCAGGCCATTGGGGCATGTCTAGAAAATATGCTCCTTGCAGCACATAGCCTTGGATTAGGTGCAGTATGGCTTGGAGAGATAATAAAAAGTGACAAAGAGATAAGAGAACTTCTTGGGCTGGGAGATGACCTTGAGCTTATGGCAGTTATTGCCCTAGGATATCCTGCAAGAAAGGATCAAAAATCAAGGAGAAGGCCAATGGAAGAATTGATTGTGTTTGAAGACTGAAATTATTTGTGTCCAGGGTTTAAAATAAAACATCTTTGTAAATTTCATGTTTTTTTTTAGGGGGACCTAATGTCAGAACATGTATATAAGCCTTTAACTGGAAAAAGGATACTTTTTGGTGTTGGAGGTGGAATAGCTGCCTTTAAGGCTGCTGAATATGTAAGAGAACTTGTAAAATTAGGGGGAGATGTAAAGGTAATTCTAACTGAAAACGGAGAACAATTTGTAGGATCCTTGACATTTTCTGCCCTTTCCAACAACAAGTGCGAGACCAGACTTTTTGATGAAAAAAATCACTCCCCCATCCCCCATATCGAACTTTCAAGATGGGCAGACTGCCTTGTTGTCCTTCCAGCTACTGCAAATATTATTGCAAAGGCTGCTGTAGGGATCGCAGATGATTTTTTATCCACTGTTCTTCTCTCCTTTAATGGCCCCAGGCTCTTTTTTCCATCCATGAATCCCAACATGTTTTCTCACCCTGCTACCCAAAAAAATATTAAGGCCTTAAGAGACATGGGCTATAAGGTAATAGAACCTCAAGTTGGAAAGGTTGTTTGTGGAGAAGAGGGTAAGGGAAGATTGGTGGATTTTGACACATTCTTATTTCATGTCATGAAGACCCTTTGGCCCAAGGGCCTAAAAAGAAAAGAAATACTCATCACCGCTGGCCCTACTAGGGAACCAGTTGATCCAGTTAGATTTATATCCAATAGGTCTTCAGGAAAAATGGGGATAAGTCTTGCCAGGGCTTCTGCCCTTAGAGGGGGAAAGGTGGAACTTATCCTTGGCCCCACAAAGGTTGAGCCACCACCCTTTTTATCTGTAAAAAGGGTGGAGACAGCCTCTCAAATGGCTGATGAGGTCTTATCCCTTTCCCCCAAGATGAATATCATTATTATGGCTGCAGCAGTGGCCGACTATACACCTATCAATGTATTTAAAAATAAGATCAAAAAAGGAGATGAGGAAATAAGTCTTTTACTTAAAAAGACAACGGATATCCTTTTTGAAATTGGGAAAAATAAAAGGCCAGGGCAGATTGTGGTGGGCTTTTGCGCCGAGACGGAAAACCTCATTGAAAATTGTTTTAAAAAGCTTGAGAAGAAAGGGCTTGATCTGATAGTTGCAAATGATGTTACTGAAGAGGGTTCTGGCTTTGATTATGACACCAACAAAGTCTATCTAATAGACTCTGAAGAAAATGTTGAAGAGCTCCCACTTCTATCAAAGGATGAGGTCTCAGAAAGGATACTTGATCGAATCGAAAAAATGATGGAGGTCTAAGCTAGCCAATTAGGGAGAGGGCCGCTTCTGCTGCCCTTTTTGAGGCTCCGCCTTCGCCAAGCCTATTTCTAACATCCTTAAGTCCCTTTTTTATTTCAGAAAGTCTGTTGTCATTTTTTAAAAGGTCTCTTGAGGCCTTTATTATCTCTTTTTCATTGCACTTTTCCTGTAAAAGCTCAGGAACTATCTCCTTTCCGGCAATGAGATTAACAAGGCTTACAAATGGAACCCTTATAATTAATTTTCCTATAAAGGTATTTACCCTTGAAACCTTATAAACCACGATTATGGGACAATCCAGAATTGCTGCCTCAAGTGTAACCGTTCCAGAGGCCACAATTGAAAACCTTGCATTTGAAAGCACCTGGTAAGTAATTCCTTCTTCTGCCCTAAGATCAATTAGTTTAGAAGCCTCTTCAACCTTTTTTTTAATAAAATCCTTTATCTCCCTTGACAAGCCTGGTGCCATTGGCAGGATAAACTGCAAGTCTTTAAATTTTTTTGACAGTTCCACAGAAGCCTTTAACATCACCGGTAAAAGGGTCTCTATTTCCCTCTTTCTGCTTCCAGGAAGAAGCCCAATTAGTGTCTTTTTGTTATCAAATACAACACCCTTTAAATATTCCTCTTTATTTTTAAGAAAGTCCAAAAGGGGATGCCCCACATATTCCACATTTATGCCAAAACGCCTGTAAAACTCCTTTTCAAAGGGAAGAATTACTGCCATCTTATCCACGTATCTTTTTATCTTTTTTACCCTTCCCTGCCTCCATGCCCAGAGCTGAGGGCTTATATAGTAAAAGACCTTTATCCCTAGTCCCTTGGCGAATTTTGCCATTAAAAGATTGAATTCTGGAAAATCTATAAGAATCAAAAGGTCGGGCCTATTTTCCCGAAGCCATTTTCTAACCTTAAAAAAAGACGAAAGAATTGGGCCCGTATGGGAAAATACCTCTAGAATCCCCACTACCGAAAGGCTTTGGCTGGGTATAAGGATATTTGCCCCGGCCATTGCCATCTTTTCCCCTCCCACTGCCCAAATATCGATATCTGGTCGTCTTTTTTTTATTTTCTTTATAAGATTTGAGCCATGAAGGTCACCAGAGGCCTCACCTGCAATTACAAAAATTCTAGGAGATGATTTAGACATTAGTTAGATAAGAGCCCCTACTTATTATCCCTTTTCTTACAAAAAAGGGACATCAAAAATCCTTAACGAGGTCAGAGGACCTCAAAGAATCGTAAATAGCTTTGTTTATTTCTAGAGCTAGCCTCAAGGCCCTGAGACCTGCCTCACCATCGACCTTGGGTTTTAGGCCTTGTCTCACATTTTTTATGAAATCACGTAGCTCAAGATCAAGGATATCCAAGTCATTATGGTTTATAAATTCAGGTCGTATGGATTTTTGAAAATCCTTGGAGGTTCTATCTGCCAGGACGATCAGATTATTTTTCTGACTACAATCTGCCGAGATATAACAGCCGGGTTGAAAGACCCTGACCCTTCTTAAATCTGTAAGGGATATGCGACTTGCCGTAAGATTTGCAGTGCAGCCATTTTCAAATATTATCCTGACATTGGCTATATCCACCTTTGGAGTAAGAACTGGAACGCCTGCAGCACGAATCTCTTTTACCTCGCTATCGACTATTGCCAGACAAATGTCTATGTCATGGATCATAAGATCAAGCACCACATCTACATCAATGGCCCTCCCCTTAAAACCACTAAGCCGGTGAGCCTCGATAAAGACTGGGTTTGTGACTCTTTCTTCTAGGGTCACAATGGCTGGATTGTACCGTTCAAGGTGCCCGACCTGAATTATAAGCCCCTTTTTCCTAGAGATGGAAATAAGTTCCTCTGCCTCCTGGGCAGTGGTGGTCATGGGCTTTTCAAGCAATATATGGATACCTGCCTCTAAGAGTCTTTTAGCCACCTCATAGTGGATACTTGTTGGCACAACAATTGATGCAGCATCTATCTTTTCTATAACGTCTGAAATCCTAGTATAAGGGATTGTGTTTGTTTCCCTGGCAACAGTATTCGCCCTTTCTTCATCGATATCCACTACCCCTACAAGATCCACGTCTTCCATATTGGCGTATTTTTGGGCGTGGAACCTTCCAAGGTAGCCTGTCCCGATAACTGCTACTTTCATTAGCTAATCCCCAATATGGCAATCCCGGCTTCATTTGCCAGTTTTATTGCCTCTTCTTTTTCAAAAAAAAGGGCCCTTTGAGCCTCAACTGCCAAAACCTTTGCACCTACAGATTTCATGGTTTCTATGGTGGTCTTTCCAACGGCAGGAAGGTCAAACCTTGTATCCTGATTTGGTTTACAGACCTTTACTACAATAGCACCGCCCCTTGAAAGAATTCCTCCTCTTTTGATGGTCTCATCTGTCCCTTCAATGGCCTCAACTGCAAGGACCACCTTGTCTTTTACTACCACGCACTGGCCGATATCAAGATTTCCAATCTTTCTTGCTATCTCAAGACCAAAGGATATGTCTTCAAATTCTTCTTTGGAAGGTCTTCTTTTAGTAAGGAGTCCTTCAGGGAACAATATGTCATCAAGAATCAAAGTCGGAGATATGACCTCTATACCTTCGGATTCAAGCTCCTTTGCAAAGGCCCTTAGAATCCCGTCATCCAAGTGCCCCTTCATCTTTCTCCAGAGATTAAGAGCCCGAATGTCAGGCCTTATATCTATAAAGAGTCTCTTTTTATCAATGGTTCCAGCAAAAAAACAGTGGGAAACCTGATTTTTCTTAAAAAAGGAGATAATTTTTCCAAGCTGACCAAGGTGAATCCACTTTACCTTATGGCAATATTCTTCAAGCTCCTTTAAGGTCTCACCCTTGTGACAAATGGCAAAGACCTTATGGCCCTTTTCCCTTGCTCTTTTTGCACAAAGTATGGGGAACCTTCTACCGCCTGAAACAAGGCCTATTACCTCAGGAAGCTCTATGTCCCTTTCAATCATTCTCCTGCTGGAACACCGCGCTTTGACGCCCTTATAAAGGAAGTGAACTCTTTTACCTCTTTGGAGTCTGGAAAGGCTTTATCTGCCAAATCAAGGCCCTCTGTAATTGTCGGGGCCTTTTTAAATACGATTCTATACGCTTCTCTTAAGGCCTCAATGGTCTCCTTGCTAAAGCCTGCCCTTTTTAATCCTACGACATTAATACCAAAAAGATTTGACCTTTGGCCCTGATACTTACAAAAAGGGGGAATATCCTTATTTGTTCCAGACATGCCACCCATAAAGGAATATGCACCTATACGGCAAAATTGGTGAATCGCACAAAGGCCCCCAATCACTGCATGGTCTCCTATTTCTACATGCCCTCCGAGGGTGGCCACATTTGCCATTATTACACCCTCTCCAAGTTGGCAGTCATGGGCAATATGGCAGTAGGCCATTATCATACAACACTTTCCAATCCTTGTTACTCCTCCACCCTTTTGAGTGCCTCTGTGGATTGTAACACTTTCTCGAACAATGGTGTAATCATCTATTTCAACCGCCGTATCCTCTCCCTTATAAGTAATATCCTGAGGTGCTGCCCCAATGGAGGCAAATTGAAATATCTGGCAGAAGTTACCAATTGTGGTCTTACCCTCTATGACAACATGAGGGCCAACAGTACAGTTATCTCCAATTACAACATCCTTTCCGATTATGGCATAAGGCCCAATTTTTATATTTTTTCCAATCTTACAGCCTTTTTCGAGGACAGCAGTAGGATGAATTATATTTTCCTTTTTATCTATATCTGTCATCTTGTCTCCTGACTAAGAGGTCATGGCAGCCATCAATGTGGCCTGGCAGGCGATTTCATCCTGGACTTTTGCTGTCCCTGCCATTTTCCAGATCATTCTCTTTCTCTTTTCAAGGTGAAGCTCAATGTCAAGCCGGTCTCCAGGGACCACCTGCCTTTTAAAACGGACCCCGTCCATTCCAGCAAAGACAAAAAGTTTTTCTTCCAAAAGCCTTGGCTCTGTCTTTATTGCAAAACATATCCCTGTCTGGGCCATTGCCTCAAGTATCAAAACACCTGGCATTATCGGACGGTCCGGAAAGTGTCCCTGAAAAAAAGGCTCATTAATGGTGACATTTTTATAGCCCTTTATGTATTCTCCAGGAACAACCTCTGTAATTCTATCCACCAACAGAAATGGATATCTATGGGGGAGAAGTCTAAATATCTCCTTGATGTCAAAACTAGAATCACTTGTCATCTTTTTGTAGCCTCTCCAACGCCTTTTTGATATTTCTTACATCCTTTATTAGCTCTGGAAGCCTTTTCATGCTGTTAATTACCCTAAGCCACTTTCTGTGTGGCATGGCTGGAATCCCTGATACAATTTGGCCGGCAGGCACTGAGTTTGGGACACCAGATTTAGCACCAATCTTAACTCCATCTCCAATTTCAATGTGCCCAACTATCCCCACCTGGCCAGCGAGCATTACTCCACTTCCTACCTTTGTGCTTCCTGAAATTCCAACCTGGCTAACAATTGCACAATGGGCACCTATCTGACAATTGTGGGCAATCATAACAAGGTTATCAATTTTAGTACCCTTCCCTATCCTCGTCTCACCAAGGGCTGCCCTGTCTATGGTGGAATTTGCTCCTATTTCAACATCATCTTCAATAACTACTCTTCCTACCTGGGGGATCTTAACCATGCCATGAGGACCTTGGGCATAACCAAAACCATCTGCTCCTATTACTGCACCACCGTGAATCCTCACCCTTTTCCCAATTCTACAGCCTTCATAAATAACAACATTGGGAAATATCTCTGAACCTTCACCTATCCTACAATTATTCCCAATTACAACTCCCGGATGAATTGTAACAAGGCCTTCTATTTTCACATTGTTTCCAATAACAACATTTGGACCTATGCTGACATTTTCTGAAATCTCACAGCCTTGGCCAATTACTGCATTTTGATGGATTCCCTTTTTTTCAAAGGGCTGGTCAAAGAAATACTGGGCCAAAAGGGCGTAGCCTAGATAAGGGTCTTTTACCAAAATAGCTGATTTATTGATCTCATTGGGCCAATTTTCAGGAAGTAAAAAGGCCCCTGCCTTTGATCTTTCTACCTTTTCCTTAAGCCTTTCATTAACGGCAAAACTTATATCCTTTGAAGTTGCATCCTCAAGGGAGGCAATACCTGACAAGCTAAGATTTTCATCACCAATTAATTTTCCACTTACGATTTGGGCTGCCTCCTTGAGACTAATGCTCTTAATCAACTAGAAATTCCCTCCCATTCGAAATTCCCAATTACTGGTATCGTCATCCGGTTTTCTATCGAAGTTATAACCCCATTCAATTCTAAGAGGGCCCATTGGAGAAAGCCATCTTATACCTGCGCCAACTGATTTTCTTAAGTCTGTAATATCAAAGCCTTCATCAGTATCTTCTGACCACACATTACCCATATCAAGGAAAAGAACCCCGTTAAGCCCCATATTTTTAAGTATTGGAAAGATGATCTCACTTTGGAGATAGCCCATATATTCACCACCAATGCGCTCACCTGTTTCAGGGTCCCTTGGGCTAACATCACCGTATTTATAGCCCCTGATACTATCAAGCCCTCCTAGGAAAAACCTTTCATAGACAGGCATCCTACCATTTGAGCCCTCAAACATATAACCCGCACCAAATTTCATGTGCCCAACTAGAAACTTCCAAATCCTGTGGTAATAACCAATCTCTCCCCTAAATTTCGTATAGGCAGCATCTCCTCCGAGGAAACCGCCCGCATATTCCACAAAAAGATTGCCCTGAAATCCCCTTGTAGGATTAAAATAGCGGTTACGGGAGTCATAATTGAGTCCTGCACTAAGGGACCTTGTAGCCTTAATATCAAGAGAGTTTCTTATGATGTATGATGCATTATCGCTTACATCAGAAAGGTCTGTATTATCAATCCTTCCTCCAAAGAAAAAGCTCAAGTTATCCGTAAGTGGATAGCCAAATCTGATGGCACCTCCAATACTATCCTTTGTATAGTCGGTATATTCGTATTCCCAATTATAGACATCAATGCCAAAAGAAAGCCTTGTATCCCTGAAATAGGGCTCAAAAAAACTCAAGGAATATCGCTGGGTGCTGCCACCCAGGATACCTTTAAAGCTTAAGGTCTGCCCCTTGCCCAAAAAATTTCTTTGGCTAATCTCACCCATTAAAATGAATTTATCTACAGAACTATAGCCTGCACCTATACTGAAGGTGCCTGTTGGACGCTCCTTGACCTTAACGTCAAGGTTCATGTGAGATTCGTCTTTTCCTGGCTTAGGGGTTATCTCAACATCTTTGAAATAGCCAAGCCTTCTTAAGCGGTCATTACTCTTTTTAAGACCTGTAGCGCTAAATGGGGCAAGCTCCATGACTCGGAGCTCACGTCTTATGACTTTATCCCTTGTCCTTGTGTTACCCTTTATGGTTATACGATCAAAATAGACCTTGGGCCCTTTGTTTACTACCAGAGTTATATTGACCTTTTTATGTTCGGTATCCTTGGAAATACGAGGACTTATATTACAATGGGCAAAACCATGATCTGCATATCTGTTTGTAAGGTTCATTATATCCTTTCTTAGAACCTCACGGCTAAAATAATCCATATGTTTTATTTCAAGGTCTGACAGGAGGGCCTTTTTATTTTTAAAATAGTCTTCTTCAATATCTATTGAACCAACACCGTATCGCTCCCCTTCTTCCACTGGAATAGTGATAAAAAGCTCAGCGCCTTTCCTTTCAACACGTGGCTTCCCGACCTTTGCATCCACATAACCGTGGTTATGGTAATAGGCAGTGATCCTACCCACATCCCTTTCAAGGGCATCCCACTTAAGTACCCCAACTCCTCCCTGGATAAGGCCCATTATGTTTTTAAGACTTGGGGTCCACCAGGGTTTCTTCTCACTGACCTCCATGATGCCCTTGAGATCGTCATCAGAAAAGGCCTTATTGCCTTCAATGATAATCTTTTTGATATAGACCTTCTCACCCTCCGTAATCTCAAAAACCACATCTGCTGCTTGATTTGAGACAGGTCTTATTGAAACTGCAACTGTAGTACCTGCATAGCCCTTTTCAGCATAAAGGGCCTTTATCTTTTCAGCATTTTCCTGAAGGGCCTTTTCCTTAATGACAGTATATGGTTTAAGATCAATTACATCTTTTATTTTGTCATCATCTATCTCTTTATTACCCTCAAAGACTATTTTCCTGATTGCAGGTTTTTCTCTCACAAGGAAAGTAACTATCTTTCCCTCTACTGTATCTTGAACATCGACTTCGATATCATCAAAATATCCCATCTTGTAAATGGATTTTATATCCTCTGATATCTGTCTCGGATCATAAAATTCGCCTTCAGTAGTCTTAATATTTTGGAGGATTGCATCTGTTCCAATCCTTTTATTCCCTTCTACCTGTACTTTTAAAACCTTATAAGGAATCTTAAAGGAATCTTGAACCTTTTCTGTCAAAAGCTTTAAAAGTCCAAGGAGCTTATCCTCTGGCCCTTGGACAAAGGCGACAAGGGGCTTTTTGTCTGGAGACTCCCTGTTAACAATAAATAAATCAATGCTCAAAAGCTTTCCAAACTTGGAAACAGAACCATAGATTCCATAGTGTACGCCATCTTTATTAAGAATCTCTTTTACTTGGGAAGGTATCTTTGGTTTTTCTTTTTTAAGGGTAACAACATGTCCCTTTGATTCCAGCTCATTTAAAAGGCCCTTTGTAACCTCACTGGATATAGATTCATAACCCTTTGGACCAATATACCTTAGTCTAAAAAGGTCTATTGTTACAGATGAAAGCTCTTTTTTTATTTGAGAATGGGAAGTGACAGGACTAAAAACAACAAGGACAACTACAACAACTGTAAAATTTATAATGCATTTGTAAAAAAGTGCTCTTTGGGAATATTTTTTTTCTTTTATCATGCTGCTTCATCCAGTACAAAGTCAGTAAGACCGTCCTTTGGAACATTTATGGCCTTTCCTGCCTTAAGTCCTATGCATCTGTCTGTCATTCTGGCAAGATTCAAATTATGAGTGACAATTATCAAAGTGGCCTTTGACCTTTCCCTCACCTTAAAAAGTAATTTAGCCACCTTAAGACCGCTTTTTTCATCAAGATTGCCAGTTGGTTCATCTGCCAATATTATTCGTGGATTGTTAATTAGGGCCCGAGCCAGAGCAACCCTTTGCTGTTCACCACCTGAAAGCTTTTTGACATTTAGCCCTTCCTTTCCCTTAAGGCCAAGATAGTCCAAAAGTTCTAGGGCACGCTCCTTCACTTTAACAGAAAATATCTTCGATAAATAACAAGGCATCAACACATTTTCCAAGGCGTTAAATTCTGGAAGGAGGTGATGAAACTGAAACACAAAACCAATCTTTTCATTCCTAAATCTTGAAAGCCTCTTATCTGGCCAAGATAAAACTTCTTTTCCAAAGTGGACAACCTTTCCTGCATTTGGCTTATCGAGGGTGCCAATGATATGAAGAAGAGTGGTCTTTCCAACCCCTGAAGCACCAACAATGGCTACGGATTCATCTTCATAAATTTCAACTTCAAGGCCATCCAATACCTTATTTTCTTGACCATTTTCTGAATAAACCTTGGTAATGGAACGTGCATGTATGGCTATGTTTCTATCATTAGAACTGATTTCAAACCCTCCTAAAATCAACTCCTTAGTCAGACTTCTTTGATGACCACTTGATAACAAATAAAATGAAGGCATTCAAGGGCCTTAACTAATAATCTGGAAGCTCAGAAAGGGCATCTTCAGTCCGTCTAAGTTTTCTTCTAATCCTCTTCCTGTCTTGAATATTTTTTACGTGTTTTAGTGAGATTTCATATTGTTTTTTGGCCTCTTTAAACTCCTGACGCTTGAAATATACATCCCCAAGATGTTCTCTAATAATGGGATCATTTGGGACTAGTGTAGAGGCCTTTTTAAGCCAATCTAGCGCATTTTCAGAATCCTTTCGTTTAAAATAGACCCAGCCAAGGGTATCCACTATGTACCCATCATCAGGTGCTAATTTTACTGCCTTTTTTGCAAGATTAAGGGCTTCATCGAGATTTTTGCCTTGTTCTGCCCAGGTGTAAGCAATGTAATTTAGAGCTGGTACATATTCCTTATCTATTTTAAGTGCCTTTTGAGCAAGCTTAATGGCCTCATCCTTTTTATTGTATTTATCAAGAAGCATTACAAGGGTCATGATAAGTGACTTTTCCCCTTTATTTTTTGAAATGCCTTCTTTAAGAACCTCTATTGCCTTTTTGGGTTGGTGGAGTCTGTCGTAAATTCCAGAAAGTGACACATAAAGACTTGGCTCATTTGGTCTCTTGGAAAGGGCATCCTTTAAAAGGGCAATCGCTTCTTTCTTTTGTTGCAACCTTTCAAGGATCCTTGCCCTTCTGGTGAGAGCCTCAATACCCGTTTTTTCATCCAGTGGAATTTTTGAATATAATTCTCTAGCCTTAAATATCTCCCCCATTTTTTCATGGGCAAGGCCTGAATAAAATATAACTTGATAGTTGTCAGGAATTCGTTCCCTTAATTGATTCAGGATTTCAACGGCATCCTTCAGATGATCTAGTTGTAAAAGGACCAAGGCAATTCTAAAAAGAACATTTGAGTCTCCTTGAGAAAGACTCTTTAATACCTTTATCTGTTTTAAAACTTCCTTTCTGTTTCCCTGTTCGAGATAGAGAAAAAGGAGTCTTTGTCTCGCCTTTAGATTATTTCTTTGTCTAAGGATTATGGAGTTATAGGTATCGATGGCTTTATCAAGCTTTCCCTCCTTTTCATAACAATCTGCAAGCTCAAAGAGAGCAGGAGTAAAAAAGGTATTTTTTTCTAGACTCTTTTTCAGATATTCCTGGGCCTTTTCATAATTTCCTTCCTCCTTTGCCATCCTGCCAAGGAAATAATAGGCCACGAAAGATTTCTGTCCTTCTAGCTTGGCCACTTTTTCTAGACAATTACGGGCCTTATCCCACTGATGATTTTCTGCATAAAGGGTTCCTAACATCAATAGGGCCTGTTCATTATTGGGATTCTTTGAAATGACTTGTTTTAATGCCGAAATTGCATCATTGTTCTTACTCTGATGAATGAATATCTTAGCCAGAAGAACCAGTAACTCTTTATTGTTTGGCTCAAGCTCAAGGGCCTTTTCTACCCATTTTTCAGCATCCTCAAGCTTACCAAGACGTATGGACACTTGAGACAATTGTCTCAATATATCTACGGATTCCCTATCAAGATCATAGGCCCTTTCAAACCAAAGCCTTGCCTCTGAGACCTTTCCGACAGACATATCCTTAAGCCCCATCATATAGGCTGCATAGGACTCTGCCTTGGACTCACGGGCAACAGCATTGGAAAATTGGGGATAAAAAATGACTGTTCCAAGTACAAAGGATAAAACTAAAATCAGTAACTTCTTCATCCGAAACTATTCCTTTTTAGTGCCTTTGATTTCCGTACCAGGTATAACGTCAGGAAGATTTTTTTCCAGAAACTTGGCGAGTTTGTTTTTAAGACGTGCCTCAATCTGTCTTACCCTCTCCCTAGAAACTCCAAATTGTTCACCTATTTCTTGGAGGGTTTTGGGCTCATCGGTCAAAAGCCTTTGCTCAAATATCACCTTTTCCCTGTCCTTCAAGGTCTTTGCAAACTCTTGAAGCTTTTCCTTGAGTTTTTCCCCCATTTCCTGACTTTCAATAAGGGATTCCACACCAGGTTCATTACTCGGTAAAAACTCAAGATAGCTGTCCTCGGAATCTGATTTAATAGGTGCATCCAGGGAGACCTCCCAGGAACCCATACGTTGTTCCATGTCGATGACATCCTGTTCCGAGACATTTAGCCGCTTTGAAATGAGCTTTGGAACAGGCTCAAATCCAAGGGCCCTGAGACTCTCCTTTTCCTTGTTAAGGTTATAAAAAAGCTTTCTTTGAGCCTGGGTTGTCCCGATCTTTACTAGTCTCCAGTTATCCATAATAAACTTTAAGATATAGGCCTTAATCCAAAAGGAGGCGTAATATGAAAATTTAACTCCTTTATAAGGGTTAAATTTTTTAACAGCATGCATTAATCCTACATTCCCCTCTTGAATAAGGTCTAAAAAATTCTGCATCCAGAACTTTTGAAAATCGAGTGCAATTTTTACCACAAGTCTCAAATTTGATGTCACGATCTTGTGGGCTAGAACCGGATCTCTTGTCTCATAGTAGGCCTTGGTAAGGGCCTCTTCCTCTTCTTTGGAAAGAAGCGGATATTTATTTATCTCTGCAAGATATCTTTGGAGATTGTCAACATCTGCAGGAACCCCATTATTCTGTTCATGGGGAACGGGCGGTAAAGACTCTTTTATCCTTTTTCTTGTCTTTTTGTTTTTCTCTACACTTTTTTTTCTAACCATCAGTTTCCTATATCTTGGCTAAAACGCCCTTATTGACCTCTTCCATCTTTTCTCGGCCACAAAGTCTTTCCACTAGCTTGAGGGCAAATTCAAGGGCCGTTCCAGGCCCCTTACTGGTGATCAAAAGGCCATCAGTAACAACTCTATCCTGTGAAAGCCTTGAATTTTTTACCGCCTCCTGACAGATAGGATGGCACGTTATGGTCTTTCCCTCACTAAGACCGTGCTTATCAAGGACAGTTGGTGCAGCACAGATTGCGCCTATTATTCTTTCTTCATCCAACTGCCTCTTTAATAATGAAACCACTCTTTCATCCTTTGATAGTCTTTCAGTGCTATCAATCCCTCCTGGGAGGACTACTAGATCAAATTTTTCGTCTTTTATCTCATCAAAGATTACATCTGGAACGATTTTTACATCCCTTGCCGAAGGAACTGGACCTTCTTCTAAAGCCACTATCTTTATATCCACCCCTGCCCTTCTTAACATATCTATAACTGCTACGGCCTCTAGTTCTTCATAGCCAGGTGCCAGGATAATTGCTGCCTTTTTAGACATTAGAACCTCCTTGTTCTCAAATAGAAATGATACCAAAGATGGACAAGAACCTTGAACCCGATTAAAAAGCCACTATTTTTATGAAAGCTATTATTTTTAAATTTAAAAAATAAATATAATCCATTGCGATGGCAAAATCCATGACTTTTGAACAAGGCCCTTCACCAAAAATTGCCCTTATTGGCAGACCAAATGTTGGGAAATCCACACTCTTTAATAGG
>JALXCD010000046.1 GCA_026991135.1 Deltaproteobacteria bacterium
TTTTTAAACCATTCAAAAATTATTTTATCATCTCCAGGAATTCATCCTCAGAAATGGTTCTTACCCCAAGCTTTTTAGCCTTTTCAAATTTAGAGCCAGGATTTTCCCCAACAACCACAAAATCTGTCTTTTTCCCTACAGTTGACTGAACCTCTCCTCCAAGCTCTGTGACAATCCTTTTTGCCTCTGAGCGCTTTAGAGTATTTAATGCCCCTGTAAATACAAACCTTTTACCCTCAAGAGGAAGGGCCTTTTTCTCCTTGACTTCATCCTTTATCTTTATACCGGCATCAAGAAGTCTTTTGATAAGCATTCTATTTTTTTCATCATGAAAGAACTCGTAGATGCTTTTTGCAACCTCTGGCCCAATGCCTGGAATCTCTTCCAGTTCCTCCTGGCTGGCCTCCATTATCCTTTTTAGGCTTTTAAAGTGTTTTGAAATGAGCTGGGCAGTGACCTCTCCTACATGTCTAATGCCTATGGCAAAAAGAAACCTTGAAAGGGTCGTCTCCTTGCTATTTTCAATGGCATTTAAAAGGTTTTCTGCACTTTTTTCAGCAAAGCCTTCAAGGGATAAAAGGTCTTCCTTTTTTATCTGATAAAGGTCAGGAATATCCCTAATAATTCCTGCTGTAATCAGTTGCTCCACAACCTTTGGCCCAAGCCCTTCTATGTCCATTGCAGGTTTGCTGACAAAGTGGGCAATCTTTTTGGAAAGTCTAGGAAAGCAATCTGGATTTGGGCACCTGTAGATGGCCTCTCCCTCCTTTTTTACAAGGGGGGAGCCACAGACAGGGCAGGTCTTTGGCATTACAAATACCTTTTCATTCCCGGTCCTTCTTTCCTTTAGGGGCTTTACCACCTCAGGTATAACATCTCCGGCGCGCCTTACTATGACATAGTCCCCAATTCTTATGTCCTTTTTTCTAATCTCATCCTCATTGTGAAGGGTTGCCCGGCTTACCGTGACCCCTCCAACCTTTACAGGTTCCATTATGGCAACAGGAGTGATTGCCCCTGTCCTTCCAACGCTTAGGAGTATGTCCTTTATCCTGGTTACACTTTGTGCTGCCTCAAATTTATAGGCAATGGCCCAGCGGGGACTTTTGGCCTTGGCCCCAAGCCTTTCCTGTAGGGAAAGGTCATTTACCTTGATGACCATTCCGTCAATCTCGTAATCAAGCTCAGTCCTAAGTCTTGAAAGCTCTTCATGGTATTTAATGGCCTTTTTTATGCCCCTGACCTTTTTTATGAGCGGGTTTACCCTTAACCCCCACTTTTTTAGGGTGTTTAATAGCTCCCACTGAGTCTTGAACTCATGGCCCACTACCCTTCCAATTCCGTAACAAAAGATTTTTAGGGGCCTAGAGGCAGTAACCTTTGGGTCAAGCTGTCTAAGGGAGCCTGCTGCTGCATTCCTTGGGTTTGCAAAGGTGGGAAGGCCCTTTTCCTCCCTTTCTCTGTTAAGCCTTTCAAAGGCCTTTTTCTCCATATAGACCTCTCCCCGAACTTCCAGAAGTTCAGGGATTGGAATATTATGGGAAAGAAGCTTTAAGGGTATTGAAGGAATGGTCCTGAGATTGTTTGTTACATCTTCACCGTTATAGCCATCTCCCCTGGTGGAGCCAAGGACAAATATGCCCTTTTCATAGACAAGCTCAACGGCAAGGCCGTCCATCTTGGGTTCAAGGGTGTATTCGAGTTCCTGGTCTATTCCAAGAAATCTCTTTATCCTCATTTCGAATTCAATGATTTCTTCTTCTGTAAAGGCGTCATCAAGGCTAAGCATAGGCACATGATGAGGTACAGTCCTAAACTTTTCAGAAGGGGGCGCCCCTATCCTCTGGGTTGGTGAATCCGGTGTGATTGTTTCTGGATATCTTTCTTCAAGCTCCTTTAGCTCATGGACAAGGGCATCGTATTCTTCATCGCTAATAACTGGGGAGTCAAGGACATAGTATCTGTAGTTATGGTAATTTATTTCATCTCTGAGCCTTTTTATCCTTTCAAGGACCTCTTTTGGAACTGACATTTCATTCCTCAACTATCTCAAAATTTATGTGCCTTCTTGCCTTGTTTACTGAAATAAGTCTCAGCCTTACCTCCTGACCAAGCCTATAGACCTTTCCTGTCCTTTTACCTCTAAGAACCTGTCTCTTTTCATCAAATTCATAATAATCATCTGCCATATCCACAAGGCGCACAACTCCTGAAATCAGGATATCCTTTAGCTCCACAAACATGCCAAAGGAGGTGACCGAAGATATTATTCCGTCAAATTCTTCTCCAATTTTTCCTTCCATGTAGCGTATCTTTAGGCGTTCAAGCATCTCCCTTTCTGCTTCCATGGCAATGCGCTCGCGCTTGCTCAGGTGATCGCCTAAAAAGACAAGCTCCTCTTCACCATAGATTGGCCTTTTTCTGACACGCCTTAGATTGCCTTTAAGGATTCTATGGACCACAAGGTCAGGGTAGCGCCTTATGGGAGACGTAAAATGGAGATAAGTGTTTGAGGCAAGGCCAAAATGGCCTATATTTTCAGGGGAATAGACTGCCTGGCTCATGCTTCTTAAGAGCATGGAATTTACGATATATTCCTCTGGCCTTCCTTCCACCATACCAAGGATCTTTTGGCACCAAAAGCTGTTAACCTTTTTTGGTGTCTTGATGTTATATCCAAGGCTTCTCATATATTTGACCATATCCTCAAGTTTTTCACGTTCTGGCGGTTCATGGACTCTAAAAAGAGTGGGAATTTCCCTTTCAAAAAGAAAGGTTGCAACTGCCTCATTTGCCGCGATCATGAACTCTTCAATGATCTTGTGGGCCATGCTCCTTTCTCTTAGGACAATACTTTCAAGCTCTCCAGTGAGTCCAAGGATCACCTCTGGCTCTGGGAGATCAAAATCAAGGCTTCCCCTCCTTGTTCTCTTTCTGATCAAAAGCCTTGAAAGTTCCTCCATGTCCTTAAACATCTTTATAAAATTTTGATGCTTTTTTAAAAGCCCCTTGTCCTTCCCTTCCAGAAGCCTTTGAACAATTTTATAGGTAAATCGGCAGTGGCTCTTTATGACTGCCTTAAAAAAGGCGGTCTTTTTTACATTTGCATGCCTGTCAAAGGTGATCTTTACAACCATTGCTAGCCTTTCTTTTTGAGGAACAAGGCTGCATAGATCATTTGAAAGCTTTTCAGGAAGCATGGGTATGACTCTATCTGGGAAATAGACACTTGTTCCCCTTGATAGGGCATCTGCATCCAGATACCCTCCTTTTTTCACATAGTGGCTTACATCTGCAATGGCAACAGTTAAGATGAAACCTGTCTTTGTACGTTTTACATGGACTGCATCGTCAAAGTCCTTGGCATTTTCTCCATCAATAGTGATAAGGGGAAGTTCCCTTAGATCCCTTCTTCCTGTCCAATCTTCCTTAATTACCCCTTTTGGAAGTCCCTTTGCCTCCTTTCTTGCAGGGGAAGTGAAACGATTGGGCAACTGATACTTATGAATAACAATCTGACTCTGGACATTTATGTCATCAGGGTCTCCAAGGACCTTTACAATTTCGCCTTCGGCACTGGTTCCTGTTCGTGAAAAATGAAGAATTTTTGCAACTACAGCCTTACCATTAATATTTCCATATTTTTTGGGGTTGGGAATTAGAATTTCAAAGCGAAGCCTTTCATTCTCAGGGATTACGACCCCGAGATTTTTTCCAGAATAAAAGATACCAACAATTTCTTTAGTCTTTCTTTCATTAATCCTTATAATTGACCCTTCGGGGCCCTTTTTACTATCCCTTTCAATCCTTGCAGTAACAAGATCTCCATGTACTGCGCCATTCAATTTTCTAGGCGGGATGAAAATATCTTCAAGGCCATTTTCGTCTGGATGGACAAAACCAAACCCATCTGGATGGACAATTACTGTGCCAGTAACTAGCCTTAACTGACTGGTAATACCATAACGCTTTCCCTTCAACAGGGTAAGCTCACCAGACTTCACCATATTTTTAATTAGCTTTTTGGCCTCGGGTCTTTTTTCAGGAGGGAGGTGGAGGTTATGTATTATTTCTCTAAGATATAACGGTCGTCCAGAATCCTTGAGAACCTTTAGGATTGCGTCTTTTTTTAGTTCTTCTCTTTTTTTTCTTCTTTTTTTTGCCATAATGGGACTATAAAGGCGGCTGGTAGCCGGGGTCAAGATGAAATAATGTGAATTTTTTTGAATTTAAGTCTTGAGAGTTTTAAAAATTCGGGTATCCTTTTATTGAAAAGGGGATGAGGATATCAATTTAGATCACCAAAGAGGTCGATAAGTAAAAAATCCAATAAAATGAAAAAAGGAGGAATTAGTATGAGATTTCTTGGATTAGGACTAATTTTATCGTTTTTGGTTGCGGCCTGTGCTGGCCCTGCTGTTCAGGTAGATGATCAGCTTCATGCCACAAGGCAGGTCCTTAACAATGCAAAGGCACAAAAGCTTGATAAAAAATGTCCAAAGGACTACAAGGAAGCAGAGCTTTTGCAAAAAAAGGCTGTTAAGCTCTATGAAAGCTGTCGTGCCGAAGAGGCTATGCCAATTGCAAAACAGGCCTATGAAAAGGCAAAGTCCCTTTGCCCACCTGTACCATGTCCACCAGCTTGCAAAAAGCCTGAGGGACCAAAGGATAGCGATGGTGATGGCGTATTAGATCCCGATGACAAGTGTCCCAACACTCCTAAGGGTGCACAGGTCAATAAGGTTGGCTGTTGGATTGTAAAGGGTCTTCTCTTTGACTTTGATAAGGCCGACATTAAACCTCAGTACTACAAAAATATAGATGCAGTAATCAAAGTTCTAAAGGCCAATCCAAACATGAAGGTTGAAATCCAGGGACATACTGACAATGTAGGTTCAGCCGCATATAATATGAAGCTTTCATTAAGGCGTGCCCAAGCAGTAGCAAATTATATAACAAGCCATGGAATTTCTCCTTCAAGGATTACTGTTAAGGGCTATGGTTTCACAAAGCCAGTTGCATCCAACGATACTCCTGAAGGAAGGGCACTTAATAGGCGCGTACAGATCAAGCCTATCTATTAATCACTATTCAGTAAATACGTATTGAAAGCAAAAAGGGCTGCACTTAACGGTGCAGCCCTTTTTTGTTTAAAAAATCTTCGAAAAATAAACGATAAAAGAAGTAGAATTAAATCTATTTTTTAGAGGTTATTTTTGAGGTTAGATTCCAATCTTTCACACAGGATTTTAAAGAAATACAAGAAAGAAGGGCTTCCTTGTTTTTCTGATACAATCAATAGACTGATTACCCTTGATGAAAAAAAAGAGTATTCAGTAGAAGATCTTTCTAGCATAATCCTTGAAGATATTGGTCTTACAGGAAAGGTTTTAAGAACCGTAAATTCATTTTTTTACAGACGGACAGGTAAAGAAGTAACCACAGTTACCCAGGCAATAGTTCTTCTTGGATTCAACACAATTAAGGATATTGCCCTTAATATGGCAGTACTTGATCTTGCAGAAAGGAATAACAATACGCCCCTTTCAAGGTTACTTTTTTCTTCCTTTTTAGCAGCACATTTGGTTCAATATATCTACAAGCCAGAAAATGGTCTTGAAAGAGAGTCTGTTTTTGTTGCGACACTATTTTATCCTCTAGCTAGGCTAATTTTAGCGCTTTTTGATGAGGATCTATATCAAGAAATATTTAAAACGGCAGAAAACAACCAAGGTTTTGATAATGATACAAGCCAATTTTTAATGGAATTGGGAAGGGGTATTAGTGAGCTTTGGGGATTCCCTCCTCTCATTCAGGAAAATCTAGAAGGTCTTGGCAAAGGTTCAAGCAGACTGTTTGTCACCATAAAAGACAGCCATGAGATTTCAAGGGTTATTTCCTTTAAAAAGGATATAAAGGATGTTTCTGACATTCTACAAAATTTATCAGAGGTAACTGGAAAGAATGTAAAGACTATTTTGCCTCTTATTGGAAAGGCAATAAAGAAGACCTTGGAGTTTTCACCCAAATTTAAGGATATCTTTTCTCAAAAAAGTCTGAATGAGACCATTAAGACCATATCAAATGATGCAGGCCTTTCAATTGTATCTACAAAAAGCTCTTTTAAAAAGGATAGTATTGAAGACAGGTACTTAAATCTACTTACACAACTTACTGCTTCTATTGCCAGACAAGGATTGAGTCTTGATCAGATATACCTTTTTGCAACAGAAGTAATTCTTAGAGGACTTCCAGTTGATAGAGTATTTTTACTCCTTTTAAGGCTCAATAAAAAGGAACTTGTCCCTCGCTATGCAATCGGTAAGGGAACTAAGGCACTAAGAGATAAGCTTGTAATACCTTTTCCACCCAAAAAATCCAGTCTCAAGATTAGCTTCATGGAAAATATGGTTATGGTTTCTACCTGGAAAGAATGCCTTGGCCATGAAGACAAACAGAGCTTTCAAAGAGAATTTATTGGCCAAAATTCAGTGCAAGTTTTGATGGCCCCAATAATCGTTTCTGGCCAACCTATAGGTTGTTTTTTAATGGATCGATTTATTGAAGAAAAAGGATTTTCAAAGAGGGATATCCTTAAAGCCGAGGCAATAAGAGATCTTGTGGTGATGGCAAGTTCAAAAAAGTGATTTCACATGGTAAGACCTTCCCTATTTCCCTTTTTCTCATCTTTTTGTTTTTTTAAGTTTTACTGGAATGGCAATGATGGAGAAAGTTTTTCCGTCCTTTCTTTATAGTACCTATTCTAAGTGCAGAAAGAGTGCACTATTTTTCTAAAAAGCCACAATATCTTCGTCATCTTCATTAAAGCCAAATACCTCTTGAAATAATTCTGAACAAGTCCCACAGCCAAGGTATTCTTCCGTGTCTATCACAAATTTTTCCCGGCATTTTTGACTAGCTCCTTTCTTTTATAGAAATAATTAACTTATTAATTTCATGAACAAAATATAATAAAAAATAAAATATAATAAAAGAGACCTCTGAAAAAGGGTGCTTAAATTCAAAAATTGTTGGGCTTATAACCATAAATATATTGCGAATCAAGTAATGTTATCAAATACAGTTAAAACTTTTGGCATATTTAGCCACTTTCTCCATGATATTCATATCATTTTTAGATTCTT
>JALXCD010000047.1:0-6346 GCA_026991135.1 Deltaproteobacteria bacterium
ATCTCATCAAATGGCGTAAAATCTGCCCAACCCTTCGTTGAAAGTACCCTGGTAATCGCTGCCGTCAGCGTCGTCTTACCATGGTCTATGTGCCCTATGGTTCCTACGTTTACGTGCGGCTTCTTCCGCTCAAATTTCTGCTTGCTCATGACCTATATCCTCCAAAATTCCTTCATTATCTCCTGAATCTTAATTACCAGCGGTAATGTGCAAATGCCTTGTTGGCCTCTGCCATTCGGTGGGTGTCCTCTCTCTTTTTGAAGGCCCCACCTCTCTTATTAAAGGCATCTATTAATTCACCGGCCAATCTCTCTGCCATGCTTTTTTCGCCACGTCCCTTGGCATATCCAACCAACCATCTGATGGCAAGAGCTCGCCTTCTCTCAGGCCTAACTTCAACAGGCACTTGATATGTAGCACCACCTACCCTCCTAGAGCGAACTTCAACAATTGGCTTTACGTTCTCCATGGCTTGCTCAAAGACCTTTATGGGGTCTTCCTTTGTTCTCGCCTGAACTATATCCATGGCCTGATAAAAGATTCTTCTAGCAAGGTTCTTTTTACCCTTTACCATCAATCCATTGATAAACTTTGACACAAGCACGCTCTTATATTTTGGATCCGGCTGAATCTTTCTTTTTGGGACTTCTCTTCTTCGTGGCATAGTATCTACCTGCTCTTAAACTACTTGGGCTTTTTTGTTCCGTATTTAGACCTGGCCTTTTTACGATCTTCCACTCCCAAGGCATCTAAGGTTCCCCTTATAATATGATAGCGGACACCAGGCAGGTCCTTAACACGGCCACCCCTAATAAGCACAACAGAGTGTTCCTGGAGGTTATGTCCTATTCCTGGGATATAAGATGTAACCTCAATCCCATTGGTCAGCCTTACACGAGCAACCTTTCTAAGGGCTGAATTTGGCTTTTTGGGTGTAGTTGTATAAACACGTGTACAGACACCTCGTTTTTGAGGACACGACTCAAGGGCTGGTGCCTTTGTCTTTTTCTTTATTTTTTTTCTGCCCTTACGGACCAGTTGATTAATTGTAGGCATATTTTTTCCTACCCCTAATTTGTTATTGCCTTTTTAAAAAACGCAAAAAAGCCTTAGCCACATATCCGTCCCCTAATGGCGACTAGATTGTGGGGCTCAAAAGTAAGGTTCGCTTCTTTTAATTGCTAAGTTTTATATTGTCAAGTCCAAAAAAGCTATTTATATGCTGGGTGGTCTTATAAATTAAAATTTAATTTTTTTCAATAGATGAAAAGGGAGAAAAATGGACTTTTTTCTTGGAATAGACGTTGGGAATACACATACAGTCATAGGACTTTTTACAAAAAAAAGACTTTTTAAAAGTTGGCGAATATCTACTAACAAACATTCTACCCATTTAGAAATAGCAGCCGTCGTGGATTTTTTACTTAGACATGAGGAAATCACCTTTAAAAATATTCGCCACGGTATAATTTCGAGTGTTGTACCACAAGTTGATAACCAATGGGCTGACTTTTTTAAGAATTTTGTTGGTCTTAAACCAATTAATGCCCACCAAGAGGCCTTAAAGGCAATAAAAATCAATTATCCACGGCCTCATGAAATAGGAACCGACCGATTGGTAAATTCAATTGCCGCTTACCACTTGGTAAAAGGTGCTTGTATAGTTATTGACTATGGGACGGCCACCACCTTTGACTGTATTTCTGAAAATGGTGAATACCTTGGTGGAGCTATAGCACCAGGCCTTTTAATGTCATTAAATGCCCTTTTTTCAGGGACATCCAAATTGCCCTTAGTAAGGCCCGACTTTACAGGTATAGAGCCCATCGGAAAGAGCACTGAAGATGCGATACGGTCAGGGCTATTTTATGGTTTTCTGGGGCTTACTGAAAATATATTAAACGCATTAAAAAGCAGCATGTCAAAGGATGTAACTGTTATTGGAACTGGCGGCCTTTCACAGCTTTTTGTTAAAAAGACTCGCCTTATCGAAAAGTTGGAACCTAATCTCACCCTTTTAGGCCTTAAAATCTTACTTATTTCAAGCCTTAAAAATTAAAAAGTTTGGTTAAAATTCTTGTAAGATGTTCTAAAAGACCTTCTTCCTTAAGGCGATATATTAAAAAATTAAGGTTTGCCATTAATCCTTCAACTTCGCCGGTTATACAAAATTCTGTTCCAGGTATCAAAACGGTTATCTCTTCTAACTCCATTTTCTGAAATCTTTTTAGGAGTAATATTTGACTTTCAAGAAGTTTAAAAATTTCCTTACAGTTTATTAGAAGAACCAGGGCGAGATAACTATTATATAATAATGGTGCTTCAAAGGGCCTTTCTTCCATTAAAATATTTGAGAGTCCTTCTTTTCCCTTTTGCCTTAACGTCTTTATTAGGAAACTGTCCAGTTTATCGACCCTTTCCATAAAATCACTTTTATAAAATTCCTGCCCCAAAAAATATTTTCCCATTTTGCAAAATTTGTGAAATTTTCCTTCTGAAATAAGTGGAAAATTTCTACATGCCAAGGGGCGACTTTCATAGATGGAACAAAGCCTATCTTTATAGGCAAGGCAGCCTTCTATTTCAGCAGGAACCATCCATTCTATTACATAGGGCCTTAAATTTTCTTTAATTGGATCATCTTTTTCATAGGTTGGAAAAGACCCAATCAAAAAGGTGGAAAAACACGCACGTTCACACTCCCCATTAAAAGGCATATGTTTAATAAACTTACAACACGGCTCTTTACATTTAAGACAATATTTTTTTGACCGATTTAGATATAAAGACATTTATTAATTTTTAAATTTACCAAACATGAAAATCCAAAACAGACGAAGACACGAGAGATTTGAAATCCTCATAGAAGGGACCTTTGGTGCCAATGGAAGAGTTTTTAATGACTTCTTACAAAATATCAGTCTTGGAGGAATGTGCATAAACTGCCCCAAAAAAATTGAAACAAATACCATTGTTTATATCATAATTCCCTCAAAACCACCTTTTAAGGTAAAAGGAAAAGTTAAATGGACCAAAAAGGATGGACTGAACTATAAACTTGGCATCCAATTTATCAACAGAAGTGAAGAACAAAATGCTGCCATTAGACAACTCATAAGCTCCTTCTTCTGGGAAAAACAATCACGAATTTGTTAATATTTAAAGACTCCTAGGATTTCTAAAAAGTTTAAGATATCCATCAACCCTTACTTCTGCCAAGAGCTTTTTGGCACGGGCGGCAATCTCGATCATGTGCTTTGAGCCTTCTGATTTTCCATCCCAGAAAATAATTATGCAGTCTGCTGCCTTAAGTAAAACTTCATTTCTCATCATAGTGGCCTTCAAACCATGTTTTTCCCATTCAGATGGTATGATTTTAAATTGAAGGCCATGTTCCTGAGCATATCTTTCTCCAAGTCTGTCGGCACCAGGTGCATTACCTGAAAGGATGATGTCTCCTGGTAAAATAAGATTGTCTAAAACAGAACAAATCAATTCATAGGACTCAATACTCCTTGAACCACCAACAGCAATTTTGGCCATTCTTAAGTTCTCCTTATTTTTGGAGAGATTTAATGTATAATGCTAAAAGTTGTTTAAGACTGCAAGGGGTGTTATGTTTTTTTACCATATTAAACAAGGTTAGAAAAAACTCATGACACTCGATGACCTAACTACTGGACAAAAAGGTAAAGTAATAAAAATAAATGCCCAGGGGCCTTTCAAAAAAAGACTTTTAGAGATGGGCTTTATCACGGGTGCAGAAGTTGAAGTCATAAAATATGCTCCTTTAAAGGACCCTGTAGAATATCTGGTTAAAGGCTATCATGTGAGTTTAAGGCATGAGGAGGCCAAAAAGATAGAGATTGAGCCAAAACAATAAAATCAGTCCTCTTCAACTGTCTCTCTAATTATATCCTTTACGTTTTCAATGGTATATAAAACGTCGTGAACTGTTACTGAAGGATGCTCTTCACAAAAAAGGTCTATTGTTTCGAGTATTTTATCGGTGAACTCTTCAAATTCGTCAACTGTTAAGGTTGTTGCAGGTTCGGATGCCATTAATCTATCAAGATCTATACCGTGATATAAAAGGAGTTCTTCCTTAATTTTTTCAAGACGTCTCGGCCTTTTTTTAAGGATTCTTTTTTGATTGTTAAAGGGTAAAAGTTTTCCCATTTATTTACCTCATTTTTAAGGCTTAATTTTATTATAACAACTAAACTAACTTTATCAAAAGAAGAATTAGAAAATACTGGGCCAAAATTATATTCCATCAAAATTGGCCCTGTGTGTATTTCCTTTATAGAGTTTTCTTTCTTGAAGATTCATAAACCATGAGGCTATATATGCCTTTGTTACTGGAAGAGGAAGTCTTTTTAGCATTGATGGCCAAGAATAAAACTCCCTATAAAGGCGCAAGACATTTTGTTCTAATTCTTCTGGAGAATAATTTTTGGGGTAAATCTCTGCAATTACTCCGGGCCATCGCCCCATATTTTTTGGGTCCCGCAGCCTCCCTTCCTTTAGATATTTATCATATAGTTTTGTACCCTTATGGGGCGAGAAAACATTAAAAAAGGCCACATGTACCTTGTTTTTAATAAGGAATTCCAA
The DNA here is from genome assembly GCA_026991135.1 of Deltaproteobacteria bacterium. Taxonomy (GTDB): domain Bacteria; phylum Desulfobacterota; class Dissulfuribacteria; order Dissulfuribacterales; family QOAL01; genus JAADCZ01. The sequence continues at coordinate 4,618 of JALXCD010000047.1, forward strand.
GGTTGCATCAAAATCTTCCAATTTATCTGTGTCCCAACCAAAGATGAGATTAAAGGAAAAACTTATGCCCAAGTCCCTCAGTATCTTCACCACCTCTTCTAGTCTATCCGCTGGAGTTGTCTTTTTATTCATGGTTTTAAGGGTATCTTTTTTTATACTTTCAACACCCATATTTATGTGTAAAAGTCCGCTCCTTTTAGCAAGTTTCATAAATTCCAAATCAAGGCATCTAAAGGTATTCCAAAGTGTTGACCACCTGATTTTTAGTGGAATGAGCCTTTCCATAAGCTCCATTGTACGGGAACGATTTCCTGCAAAGGTGCTGTCAGCGAAAAAAATTTGCTTGCACTTGGTATATTTTATCTCTTCTATGACCTCTTCGATCGGCCTTAATCTATATTTTTCTCCAAGGTGGTATCTTTCCGCACAAAATTCACATCTATAGGGACAGCCCCTGGTAGTCTGAATTGAGTAGGTTGGAAATCTTGAAAAGACCTTTGGGCTTAAAAGATCATATCTTGGAAAGGGAAGACCCTTAAGGTCATGAAGTTCACTTGCCTCATAAACCTTTTTTAACCTTCCTGCCTCAATATCTTCTATTACCTTTGGAACCTGTGTTTCACCCTCCCTTCTAACTATTGCATCAGCATGTTCCAAGACCTCATCCCCATAAAAGGTACAGTGAGGGCCTCCTATTACTACAGGAATACCCTTTTCTCTGAATCTGTCCGCAATTTCATAGGCCCTAAAAGAGGTCAAAATGGTAGAAGTGATAAGAACACAGTCATATCTTTTATCAAAATCAATATCCTCAATTTGTTCATCAACTAAGGTAATATTATGGCCTTTGGGGATAAGGGCAGCAAGATAAGGAAGAGTCAATGGAACAAGTGCCCGTGCCTTTGTCTTAAACAATTTTTTACTAAAAGGTGCTTCAAAGTGGGTTGGCTGAACTATTAAGATATCCATGACGGACAAATATCCTTTAAAATCATAAAGGTGTAAAGTCCCAATCACATTTAAATTCAAAAAGATTCCACAACACTATTTAGGAAACTCTAAAAATTCACATTTTCCTTTATAACCTTGCCAAAACCTCTTAAAGTCAAAGGGCATGGGGAAAAAGAAAAGGGACGCGTTGAAAAAATTTAATACCTTTTTTTGGATTTTTTTTGCCATAGTTCTTTTTCTGACACTTCTTTTTAAGACAAATTTTGACGTCAGATTCCTTGGCATTAGGGTATTTTGGCCTGTAACAAGGCTAATTCTTATAATGGTCGCCTCCCTTTATCTATCGGCAGTCATAGAAGCAAAGGGTTGGTCCAGGATAGTCGCATCTCTTTCTAGACCACTTATGCGTCTTGGAAGACTTAGCGACTGGAGCGGAACAGCCTTTACAACTGCATTTTTATCAGGTGTGGCTGCAAATACCGTGCTCTGGAATGCCTATCAAGATGGTAAAATCTCAAAAAAAGAGATGTTCCTGGCTGCTCTTTTAAATGTAGGCCTTCCGTCCTATTTTTTGCATCTTCCTGTCACCTTTTCCATAATTGTTCCCCTGGTCCAGGTGGCTGGACTTTTGTATATGGGAGTAACATTTCTGGCAGCCATAATAAGGACAATTATTGTAATTATACTTGGAAGAATCCTTTTAAAAAAGAAACAAGGAATTGATGCATAAAAATAATAAAAGAAATTTATTAAACATTGATTCCTGCTGCTTTAGTAA
>JALXCD010000047.1:6356-20298 GCA_026991135.1 Deltaproteobacteria bacterium
TTTACACAGTTCCAATCTATTTCCTTGTGGTACTTTTAAGGCTTGAAGGATTCTTTCAATTTCTACAATCAATTACAACCCATCTTGTTCACTCAAACTTCATTCCTATTGAAGGGGTTTCAGTAGTGGTATTTAGCATAGTGGCTGAGTTTTCAGCAGGGGCCGCTGCAGCAGGGGCCATGCTTCAAGAAGGCATTCTGACAATAAAGGAAACGGTAATTGCCCTTGTACTTGGTAATATCATTGCCACACCAGTAAGGGCCCTAAGACATCAACTTCCGAGGTATTTGGGAATCTATAAACCCGGGACAGGGATTTTATTACTTTTTACAGGTCAGTTTTTAAGGGTAATCAGTGTAATTGCGGCAACAGGCATATTTTTAATTTTATACAGATGATAAGGAGATATCTATGAAAGGCCTTTTTTTATCTATTCCTATTTTTTTCCTAATTGTTTCAAATTGTTTAGCGAATGTTAATAAAATCGATATGGAGCTTTTGGTTTCAATAGATCTAAATGCCCAAAAAATTAGTGGAACAGCAAGGACGTCAAGCACATTTTTAGACCGGATTAAAATAAGTGGAATCAATGTAATCGAAATTTTTGATGAAAATGGCAATAAGATACCCTTCGAAGTCTCCCACAATAGAATCAAGATAGAAGAACAACCTTGTGGAGATACCCCCGTAAGTATAGCCTTTGAAAAAAAAATTAAAGGCACTTTAGTTAATAACTTTAAGGAATTTTTTGGAGGAAATTTTTCAAATAAAAATTTCATGCTATTAACCCAAGACTGGTGTCCAAGGATTTCAGGGCTTAACACATACCAGTTAACAGTCAAGATTCCCCAAGACTTAACTGCAATATCAGAAGCAAATCAGATTATTGAGTCGCCAAAAAAGAAAGGGGAAAAAGAAATCACCTTTATTTTTCCCTTTAAAAGAGAAGATATTGATCTTGTAATAGGAAAGTTCTTTGTGGATAAAATACATTTTAGGAATATAAGTCTGGAGACTTATCTTTTGACTAAAGACAAAGGTCTTTCCAAGAGGCTTTTAGATTCATTAAAAAAATCGGTTTCTCTTTATGAAAAGCTGATTGGCCCTTATCCATATAAGCGCTTTTCAGTAATTGAGAATGAACTTTCATCAGGCCTCTCCCTTCCAACCATGACCCTTATAGGTAAAAGTATTATTGGACTTCCATTCATCACAAAACAATCACTTCCACATGAATTTTTGCACTCATGGTTTGGAAACTCGGTCTATGTAGATTATGAATCAGGAAACTGGTGTGAAGGTCTTACGAGTTATCTTTCTGATTACTATTTAAAAGAGCTGTCTGGAAACGGAAAAGAGGCAAGACATGAAATCCTTACAGATTATCAAAGCTATGTAACAGATAAAAACGGCTTTCCCCTTTCAAAATTCCGCATAAGACAAGACCGTGTGTCCAAAGCCATTGGATATGGAAAGGCGTCAATGATATTTCATATGTTAAGAAAATATACTGGAGACGAGAAATTTTTTAAGGCCCTAAACGAATTTTTCAAGGAATTTAAATTTAAGAAGGCTAGCTGGAATGATATTGGCGACATCTTTGAGAGGGTTACATCAAAAAAATTGGACTGGTTTCTTGATGAATGGGTGGAAAGAAGCGATATTCCAAATCTTTTTGTAAAAGAGGCCATCTTTTCAAGGAAAAGAGAAGTTGGCTATGAACTAAACTTAACTTTAGGTCAAAAAAATACTCCTGTTTATCAAGTAACGGTTCCCATAAGGATTTTCACAAAAAATAAGAAACTCGATCATCTTCTATTTTTAGATAAAAAGGAAAAGAACTACTCCATCTGGCTTCCTGAGCGACCACTTTACGCATCCATCGACCCTGATTTTCATCTAATGAGAGAGCTTTCTCCTTCTGAATTTCCCCCTTCGCTTTCTAGACTTTTTGGTACCAAACTGGCATACATTGTCTTCCCTGAGAAAAACGAACTTGATAAATATAGACCATTAATCTCTTTTTTCCAGCAAAAGGGTTTTAAAACCATTAAAAGAAAGGAGCTTAAGCACTCGTTTTTAAAGGACAAGTCCTTTTTAATCTTGGGAAAAACCTCAGGACGTCTTAAGGCCCTTTCAGGAAAATTAGAGCCACCTCAAAATGGATTCAAGATAAAGGTAAAAAGAAGCCCATTTAATGACTATTCAGTAATTGCACACTGTATCTCTTCTTCTCAAGTTGAAACATCAAAGGCCATATTTAAGTTAACCCATTATGGGAAATATTCCTATTTATTTTTTCAAGATGGCAGGCTGATAGAAAAGAAAAAGGCAGCCTATGAAAATGGGATCTATGTGGAGCTTAAAAGTGGCCTTTCTGGTATTTTTTCAACAGATATAAAGACTAATTGGCAAATACTTGAAAGGCTTAGAAACCAAAAGGTTGTTTATCTAGGTGAAAAACATGATGAAATGGGAATACACAAGGCACAACTTGAAATTATTAAGGACCTTTCAGAATCCAATAAACTCGCCGTTGGCATGGAGATGTTCCAAAGGCCGTTTCAAGAGGTCATTAACGATTATCTTAATAACAAGATTGACGAAAAAGACTTTTTAAAAAAGGCTGAATACTTTAAAAGATGGGGATTTAATTACAAATTTTATAGAGGAATCATTGAATTTTGCAAAAGAAATGGGATTCCAGTCATTGCACTAAACCTTCCAAAGGAAATATCGAAAAAAATAGCAAGGCATGGCATCTCATCTCTAAATAAATCGGAACGGGCAGCACTTCCAAGGGAGCTTGACTTTTCGAATATCCCTTACAAAAGACTTTTAAAATCCATTTATGAAAATCACAAAGAAGAAGGGCTCAGTGATTTTAAAAATTTTTACGAGGCGCAAATTGCATGGGATGAGACAATGGCAGAAAGCATTAGTGACTATCTTATAAAAAATCCGGATAGACAGATGATTGTGATCGTTGGAGGCGGTCACGTGGAATATGGATTTGGGATTCCGGAAAGGGTCAAAAGAAGACTTCCATATATTTCCCAATCAATCTGCCTTTTCAATCAAGGAGGAGAGCTGGATCCGGTCAGGGCCGATCTTTTTTTGTCAGTTCCAAGGATAAAAGAGCCATTTTCTGCAAAATTAGGCGTGCTCTTGACTGGAGAAAAAAAGCTTACGGTTGAAAAAATAATGCCAAATAGCCCTGCCAAGGATGCTGGAATCAAGGTGGGAGATGTAATTTTAGCTGTTGACGGAAACAAGGTAAAAGACATTTACGACCTTAAGGTTGAACTTTTTTTCAAAAAGGAAGGAGAAAAGGCAAAAATTACAGTAAAAAGAAAAGACAAAAAAGGTGAAGAAACAGTAATTCAACTAGAGACGGGTCCTTTTCGAAAAATAGACTGGAGTAGTATGCGTATGGGCCGTTTTCACTCAAAATAGAAAGGCTTTGAGAAAATGCATTCAGTTAAGATTGCCATAACAGCGAATACGATAGTTTGTATCTTAAAATTTTTAGTTGGTCTTTTAGGTGGTTCGGCCTCAATGATTGCTGAAGCCATCCACTCAGTGGCAGATACCGCTAATCAAGTGCTTTTACTTATTGGGCTTATCAGAAGCAAAATTGGCCCTTCCAAGGAATATCCCTTTGGAAGGGGTCAAGAACGTTTTGTTTGGGGCCTTATTTCTGCCTGCGGTATATTCTTTGTGGGTGCAGGAGTCACAATTTATCATGGAATAAGCTCGCTTTTGCATGAAAGAATGCCTGAAATTAATCAATGGACCTATCTAGTTCTTGCAGTATCCTTTTTGGCCGAAGGATATTCATTTTATGTTGCATATCGCCACCAACGAAAAGGTGATACTGCAAATCTTGCTGTTCTTCTCGAAGATGGTGCAGCAATTTTTAGCTTGTTCCTTGCAACTACGGCGATAATTCTTACAAAGGTAACAGGGCAATATTACTGGGATTCTATGGGTTCTATCGTTGTAGGAATCATTCTTGCTGTAATAGCAATTATCCTTATTAAGGAAAATCTTGAATATCTTATAGAAAAGGCATCACCTGAAGAACTACAGGAAGAAGTAAGAAAACAGATAGCCTCATTTCCACTTGTTGAGGAAATAAAAGATATACGAATGATTGTCATCACACCTGATTCTCATTACGTAAGGGCTGAGGTTGAGCTTAATGGTTATTTGTTGGTTAAGGAAATGGAAGCAAGCCTTAGGGATGACTTTGAAACTGTTCATGATTTTGGCGATTTTTTGCAATTTTGCAGTGCCTTTGCCAATAGGGTAACAAGGACTGTGGGAGCAAAAATTGATGAAATGGAAGAAACATTAATGAAAAAAATCACTTACTTAAAACATGTTGACATTAAACCTTCTTAATGAAATAAAAGATATGGGGTTTTTATTTTAAGTGATCTAAAGACATCTTTCCCATTTAAGGAAAAAGGACAAAAATATGGCAAAAATTGTGGTGTTAGATGACGTTATAGATGCTGGGATATTGATTAAAAAGATTTTAGAAAAGAAGGGCCATGAAGTTTATCCCTTTACTGAAGAAGAAGAGGCCATAAATTTTATAAAAAATAACAAGGTTGACCTTGCTATTTTAGATATAAAGCTAAAGAAAATGACCGGAGTTGAAGTGCTTGAGGTAATAAAAAAGATTGATCCAGAGATAAAGGCCATGATGCTAACAGGTTATCCAACAATTGACACAGCAAGACAAACCTTGGCCCTTGGCGCACAGGAATATTGTGTAAAGCCCATAGATAAAAACGAATTAGAGGAAAAGGTGGCATCTATTTTAGGGAGCTAGTTTTTTCTAAATCTCCAAAACCTTCACTTACGGTAATAACGGTATGCACGTTCCCTCTAGGATGAAAGTCTCCTATCACCTTTAGGGATTTTGGCCTAAGCGTCTTTTTTAAGGCTGAAAAAATCACATTTGTAGCTTCTTCATGGGAAATGTATTTATCACGAAAACTGTTTAGGTATAATTTCAAAGACTTTAACTCCACTATATATTCGTCAGGTATATATTTGATGTGAATTTTCGCAAAGTCTGGATACCCAGAACGTGGACAAAGACATGTGAATTCAGGAAATGTGATCTCAATAAGATAGTCCCGCTCTCTAGTGGGATTTGGCCAGGGCTCTAGCTTTGCCTTTTTTATTTCTTCTTCACCGTATTTCATAGAAAGCTTCCTTGTTCAATTTGATAGGTTTACTCCATGATAACATCATCTAAATTAAATTTGCAGCCGATATTAATTATAGGCTTGACATAGACCCAAATTTTTTATAATTTTTGTTCATAAAAATAGAACAATATGAATATCTTCAACGGAATAATAACATCCAAAACGCGCATAAACATATTGATGCGCCTTTTCCTTAACCCAAAACAAAGGGCCTACTTGAGAGAACTATCAGGGGACTTTTCTGCCTCGCCTAGTGTCATAAAAGAAGAGCTTAAGAACTTATCAGATGCAGGATTATTAGAACAAATCAAAAATGGGCGACAAATATTCTATAAGGCCAACAAAAAACACCCCCTTTTCCCAGAACTTCATTCCATGGTTAAAAAGGCCCTAGGGATGGACAAGATACTTGACAGTATTATTAACAGGTTAGGCAAATTAGAGCTTGCTCTTCTAATTGGCGACTACGCCCAAGGCAAAGATACTGGAATTATTGATCTGGTTTTAGTAGGAGATATTGACCAGTTAAATCTTATAGATTTAGTCAAAAAAACCGAACGATATATAGGGAGAAAAATAAGGACATTAGTCCTTTCGAAAGACGAATATAAGGGCCTTGAAAAAAGACTTAAGGCCCAACCATTTGTAGTTTTGTGGGAAAGTAAATAAAAACTTGCTCTTATAGTGAGGTTGTTGCGATTATTTGTTTCTTCCTGGGTTATTATTCACCCAAACGGCGGTAGCATGCTTAATTCAGAAAGTGCCTCTTTAAAACAAATTGTCATATTTAAAGTTTATGGGGATTGTTACCGAATAATCTTTTTAAAGAGGGAGGCTAAAAAGTACCAATGGAGGTGGATTTAATGAAAAATATCCCAAAGATTATTTTATGCCTTATTATTTCTGGATCTTTTGTCTTTACTCTTCCCTCATTTTCTCATGCAAAGTTTACTTGCCAGGTAGAAAAGGTCGAAGATACTAGTCTTATTCTTAAAAATTGTCAGGAAAAGGGCCTTAAAAAGATAAAGGCCGGTGATACTGTTAGTATTACCAAAAAACGCAAGAAAAAGAAGACACCTAAGGTCGAGGGCTGTTAAGAGAATTTATTTTAAAAGACCTCCCTCTTTTTATCCTTTCCGAAAGTTTAACAATTTTTTGATAAAGATTCTGTTCATATGCATTCTAACGTTGATTTTATTAATTTTTTTAAAAGCTAATAAACATTAAACCAATATCTATCACATATTAAACTCTAGATATTTTAACAATTGACTTTAAAATTATCCATGTTATCTTTTAAAAGTGTTTAAAAGATGGCTGCAAATAAAAAGGGGAATCAGTAGTCTAACCATAGGTCCACGTAGAAGTGGAAAAACGACTCTTCTTAAAAATCTTTTCCCGGAGCTCCCATATATCACCCTTGATGATTTGGACATCCTTGATTGGGCTAAAAGAGATCCAAAAGGATTGATTCAAAGTCTGGGAGAAAGTGCAATAATAGATGAAATTCAAAGACATCCACCCCTAACAGTTGCGGTAAAATATGCCATAGACAACTTGGGAGCCCATTTTTATATGACTGGCTCAAGCTCTTTAGGACTTTTAGATTCAGCAAGCGAAACCTTGGCTGGACGTGCCTTATTCTACTCGCTTCCCCCAATGTGCTGGGGTGAAGAGAAGGGCGAACCTACCCATTCAATATTTAATGACATGCTGGCTTATCCAGACATAAAACAAGGATATAGAGACCTTCACGTAGTCACAAGCTATGGGCTTTTTCCTGAAATTGTAAAAGAACCATCCACTAACGGAAAAGCGGAGATTCTTAGCCTTTATAAAAACTCATATTTTACAAGGGACTTGATGCAACTCTCAAACATACAAAATATCCATGGACTACTTAATATTTTCCACAATCTCGCTATATCAATTGGCTCACACCTTGAAATATCTAACTTTGCAAGGGAAGCACAGCTTAGTTTTCAAACAACCAAAAAATATATCAATTCCTTACTCCAGTCACAGTTAATATTTGAACTACCAGGCTATCAATATGGTCCAGCAAAACGGTTTATAAAGGCAAAAAAAACATATTTTTGTGACAATGGAATCATATCAAGCTTTGGTATTCAAATCTCAGAAGGTCAAAGACTTGAAAATTTTGTAATATCCGAACTTGAAAAGAGAAGAAAGATTGGCTTTATCAAAAGCGATCAGTTCTTTTATTACAAAAGTGCTGCAGGAAGAGAAATAGATTTAGTCTTTGAAACTGAAGGGACTGTTTATGCAATTGAGATCAAGGCCTCTAAAACTCCAACTAGGCGCGACATTAGAAATCTTCGAGAATTTGGGAAAAGCCTTAATAGACCACACAAGCTCTTTTTATTTTATATGGGTGAAGAGTATTTAACCATCGATGGGGTTAGATTTTTACCAATTTCGTCCATTAGATCAGGCTATTAACATTTAAGTGGCCTACCCTTTTTAGACAACAAGTATTGTTCACCTTAGCTGGCGGGATAGAAGGATTTGAGAGAATAAGCGTCGACTCATAGGAGAAGAGTCAGCGCAAGTCGGAGAAGGTTCCATGTCACAAGGAATAAAAATAGCATTGATTGGGGCAGGGTACTGGGGAAAGAACCTGGTCAGGAACTTTCACTCGATTGGAGTATTAAAGACCGTTGTGGATGCCAGTCCAGCGGTCCAGGAATGGCTGAAAAGGGATTATCCCGGCGTGGAAGTGAAGAGTGCGGTTGGAGAGGTGCTATCTGATTCGGATATACATGGTATAGCCATCGCCACCCCTGCCGAGACCCACGCCACAATATGCCGAGAGGCCATTCTCGCTGGTAAGGATGTTTATGTGGAAAAGCCCCTCTGTCTTTCCGAAGACGAGGGGGAAGAGTTGATCGCCTTGGCAAAGGAGCGCGGCTGCATCCTCATGGTGGGCCACCTCCTGTGGTACCATTCGGCCCTGAAAAAATTGGCGAGGTTGATAAAGGAAGGGCAGCTCGGTCGCATACATTACATATATTCCAACCGCCTCAACATGGGCAAACTGAGGCGGGAAGAGAATGTCCTTTGGTCCTTCGCCCCCACGATGTCTCGGTCATCCTGGGCCTGCTCGACGAGTTCCCGGAAGAAGTTCTGGCCCATAGCGGCAACTATCTCCATCAAAGGATCGCCGATGTGACAGTCTCTCTCCTTGCATTTCCCAGCGGGGTCAAGGCCCACATATTCGTATCATGGCTCCACCCCTTCAAAGAGCAGAAGCTGGTGGTTGTGGGCGAGAAACAGATGGCGGTCTTCGATGACACAGAGCCATGGGAGCAGAAACTGGCCCTTTATCCCCACCGGGTCCAGTGGCACGGTAATCTCCCGGAAGCAGTGAAGGCAGAGGCCATCTATGTGGATATCCCTCAATACGAACCGCTGCGGGCGGAATGTGAACACTTTATCTCCTGCATCAGGGATCGTTCCGCCCCTTTGACCGATGGCGAGGAGGGGCTCAGGGTGCTCAAGGTGCTGAATGCGTGCAAAAGGGCCATCGAGCATGGAAGGCCCGTGGCCCTATCTAAGATGTCTCCACGCAATAGAGTATACGTCCATCCTACCGCCGTGGTGGACAATGGAGTAACCATCGGCCATGGCACGAAAATTTGGCACTTTTCCCATATATTAAAGGGGAGTGAGATCGTGGACCAATGTAACATAGGGCATAACGTCATTATAGGCCCGAGGGTGAAGATCGGCAAGGGCAGCAAGATCCAAACCAAGATTCCCGCTTAAGATTTGCAGGTTTTAGGAGATGAGAGTGATCATTTCATTTCTAGCCATACTAGGCTATCTTTTTAAGGATAAAGGATTTTTTGATAGGTTATTTTTATTAATTTGTAGGTAAGGTCACGAGAGTTTTATAAAAAAGTCCTATTTTTAGGAATTATAGACGCACTAGGCCTATAGTTATTTTCTTTTTGATCCTATTTTATGAAAACAACTGGTTTTTCAGAATGCTTCTAATCGGTTAGCGGCAAAATTTATCCAGTCAAGGCGAACTACCTGTTTTGTGAATAGAACTTTCCACTGTCTGGCATGCCTTATTAGCTTGGCAGCTACCCTTAACAGGTGTTTCATTATTGTCTTGGGACGGGATTTTCTGGCAGCCTCAGGCAAAAGTTTATACTGCATACCTACTAGCAACAGATGAGCTATCTGTCCCAATCCATAGTAGGCCTGATTTGCTACAAACTTTTGACATGGAGGATGATGGAGTCCTAAGTCCCTAAGGGGACCCTTAAAAAGATTTTCTTGTCCCTGTTTCTGGCGGTGCCTTTTTACAAGTTCTCTAAGACCTAAGTCTTCTCTGCTAACCAAGATAAAAAGATAGGTTGGAAAAAGCCTTTTTTGATTCTTATCTTTTTTCTGTCTTACTACTACATAGGTCTCTTCTTCTGGCCAACCAGTTGGTTGATAATAAAGAAATGCTGCTTCCTCTGTGCCATCATTAGTTATTCTCTCCCATGCATATTCTGGAAGACTTTGGGCCAACTCATATAAAGGTCTTTTGTGTATCCTGTGTGTTACGCTTATTGAATAATCATGACCTGTCTTTTTAAGAAGACTTACTACTCCCTTTTTATAATAAGCGGAATCCATTAAAAAGTAGCCCTTGGTGTCTTCAGGCAAAAGCCTAAAAACAGATTATATAATCTCCTGATATCCCTTGGAAGGATTGACATTTCCAGGATAAAGCTTCTGATTTCCCCAAAGATTCCCTATAAAGGCACCATGTAACCAAAATCCTTGCTCCCCATTATATATCTTTCTGGCTTTCTCAAAATACCTCCCATATACCTCAATGGCTGTTCCATCTATAAACACAGAAAGCCAACCACGATGAGAAAGCTCGTGTTCTACTACCCTCTTAACAAACTTTATACTTAAGTCTTCCGCTATATCAAAAAGAGAATCCAAAGAAGCCTGATCAAAGCGACATAGATACTCAGAAATCCTCCGGCTGTCTGGAACCTCCTTTAGACCTGACATGACCCTCTGGGCCATGTCTTCTTTCAAAAGATCAATATCGCATAAATCCCCCTCACCCAGAGCCATAGAGTATATTAGTGGTAAAAGATACTGTGCATCAGATGGACCACGATTCCGAACCTTTAACTTTATCTTCTCATCTAGAAGCTTAGGAAGTCCACACCGAGAAGCAAACCTTGCCAAAAAAGTAAGGCCGCCTTTTGAAGTAATTAGCTCATCAGTGAAGTCAATTTCAGTTTTTGGTGGTATAATACCCATAGGGCACCTCCTGGGTGAATTGTCTCTTTCTCTTAAATCCCTTTTATACCACAGGTTAGGTGCCCTTTCTCTATTTCTTATCAGGGAGCTTAGGGATCCAAAACAATGTCTCCGTCTATGAAGGAGTGACCCTTGAGGATTACGTTTTCGTGGGTCCTTCTGCGGTCTTCACCAATGTTTATAACCCCAGGGCGGAGATACCAAGGATGTACGAGCTTAAGACGACCCGGGTTAAGCGAGGCGCCACCATCGGGGCAAACGCCACCATAGTCTGCGGTGTGATTATAGGTGAATACGCCTTTGTAGGAGCCGGCGCGGTGGTCACCAAGAACGTGTCGGCCCATGCCTTGGTGGTTGGCAATCCGGCGCGACAGATTGGGTGGGTGTGTAAGTGTGGCCATAAGCTGACCCGAGGTCAACAATGTACTCGTTGCGGCTATCATGCTCCTTGAGGCAACTCCCTCATCTCCAAGCACATTGCATAGCCATTAGTATAGACAGCAAGGGGCGCTACACCCCTCCTCAATACTTTTATAAAGATCTGAAGATAACAAGACCCAACCAGGTATGGTGTTCAGACATAACCTACATACCTATGTCCAAGGGGTTTATGTATCTTTGTGTGATAATGGACTGGTATAGCCGTAAGGTTTTGTCCTGGAGTCTATCGAATACCCTTGATACAGAGTTTTGCATAACATGTCTAAAAAGGGCCTTATTTACTCATGGAAGGCCAGAAATATTTAATTCAGACCAGGGAAGCCAATACACAAGTAATGCTTTTGTAGATATTTTAAAAGAGAAAGGGGTCAAGATTAGTATGGATGGCAAGGGCAGGGATAGAGATAATATTTTCGTTGAAAGGCTTTGGAGAAGCCTAAAACAAGAATTTATATACATACGATTTAAGAATGCCAGTGAGCTTCGGGAAGGCCTAAAAAGCTATTTTGAGTTTTACAACCAGGAAAGATTTTACCAGAGTCTTGATAACAAGACTCCTGATGAAGTATATGAATTTTCAAAGGCAGCTTGATGGACAGAAAGCGAACAAAAAACTTCAAAAAAACTGTCTAAATTTTGGGGACCATTTCACCGGCAACGGGGACGGCTGATTTGTGGATTTTGTATGTCCATCATCGCTTTGAAAAACTATCGCCCCGGCAAACTAGCGCGCGGCGCTTTCACGTTGAGCGCGGGGATGGGCCTGCGCGCCGTGGCCCAGGCGGGGCTGTTTCTTATCATCGCCCGGCTTCTTGGCAGCGAAGGCTACGGGGCATTCTCAGCGGTCCTGGCACTCGCCGGCAGTTGGGCCTGTTTTTCCGGCCTTGGCGGGCAGGTTATCCTGATGAGGGATGTGGCGCGCAATCCGAAGCTATTCGCCGAAAGCTTCGGGGCCAGTCTGGGCATCTTGGGGCTGAGCCTGATTCCCATAGGACTGCTTTACTTGCTCAGCACTTCCTGGCTACTGCCCGGAATCCCCTGGTCGGTGGCCGTGCTGCTGGGTCTGGGCGAACTGGTCTTCCTGCCGGCTGTCCAGACCGTCGCCTGCGCCTATCAGGGCTTCGAACGCATGGGGCGCTCGGCACGTATCCTGCTAGCGCCGGTGCTGGCCAGGCTGGTGGCGGCTTTGGTGCTCCTCGTCGTGGCATTCCGGTTCGAAACTTTAGAGCGCTTGCCGCTCTGGGCGGGGTTGTATGCAGCAGCCTCGCTGCTGGCGTCGGGATATGTGGCCTTTCAGGCCCATCGCGATCTGGGCAGGCCTGCGTGGCCAGGCCGAAGGGTATTGCGGGAACACCTGCGTGCCGGGGTACCGTTCGCATTTATGGGCGGTGCCCAAAAGCTCTACGTGGATGCCGATAAGTTCCTGCTCGCCGCCCTTTCGACCTTGGAGACGGCCGGATTGTACTCGGCAGGGTACCGCTTTGTCGATTTGGCCTTTCTCCCGCTGCAAGCATTGCTTACAGCAGCCGCTCCACGCCACTTCCGCGCCGGCGCCGGCGGAATCGCCAACACCCTGCGAGCGATCCGGCTACTGGTCGTCCCAGCCATAGGGTATGCGCTGTTGGTGGCGGTGGCGCTCAACCTGACTGCACCACTTCTGCCGTGGCTGTTGGGCCGCGGGTACGAGGGAGCGGTGACAGTGGTGCGCTGGCTTGCGTGGTTGCCATTAGCCAACCTACCGAGACTCTTGCTCCACCAAGCGCTGGCGACGAGTGACGCCCAGCATCAAGGAATGATCGGGTTGTTATTAGGGGCGGTGTTGAATCTGGGACTAAATATATGGTGGATTCCCCTCTGGGGCTGGCAGGGCGCAGCGGCGGCCACCTATACCGCCGAAATCGGCATGACCCTTACACTTTTAATAATTGTAACGAGGAGGTTACGCGATGGAGGCCAAGCAAGACCCTTCCCATGAGCTGTTTCAAAATTATGCCCGTCATTATACTTTACTAGTAGAACGAGGGCGAAGCGAGTTGGTTCCGGATGATTTGACTCGACTCAAGCGCGATCGGTTACCACGATGGATTGATGAGATTCCCAGGGATGCCAAGATACTGGATGCTGGATGTGCCCTGGACTTTCTCTTAAAAGTGCTATCGCGGGTGGGATTCGAGCTGTCCAAGCAATTGCTAGACGAAGCACGGCAGCGTCTGCCGCATACGCGGTTGATTCAGACCGATATCCGCATATGATATACTGGGCTAAAACACTGGAAGAAATGTAATATGATCAAAACAACAACGGTGGATATCATCAAATGGCCAGATGATGAATTGGAGTTTTTGGGTCGTTGCCCGGTTTGCGGGTCGAAACGTCGACACATGCTCTACGAGGATCTACACGATAGGCTATTCGGCGCACCAGGTTGCTGGACGCTTTACCGCTGCGCGAGTTGCGCAAGCGGCTATCTCGATCCGCGTCCAACGCAGGATTCCATCGGCAAGGCCTACGCATGCTATGCGACGCATGATGAGCCTGATCCGATCCAGGACCATGCACATGCACCGTCTATGAAGCGTCTGCGGGCTGTAATCCGCAACAGCTATCTTAATCGGCGCTATGGCTACCGAATGCAGCCAACTGTTCCGTGGGGTTTCATTGTTATGTATCTGCTACCTCCACCCTTGCGCATGGAATGGGATCACTACGCCCGTCATTTACCCCGCCCCAAGCCCGGCCATAACCGGTTGCTAGATGTCGGGTGCGGCAACGGCGAATTCCTGCTGCGCGCCCGACAGGCAGGATGGGAGGTCGCCGGACTCGATTTCGATCCGAAGGCGGCTGCTATCGCCTTCAAACATGGCTTGGACGTATGGGTTGGGGACTTTCGGAAAGCACCCTACCGGGATGGCTCGTTCGACGCGATTACCAGTCATCAAGTCATCGAGCACGTCCACACGCCATCTGAT
>JALXCD010000047.1:20308-23364 GCA_026991135.1 Deltaproteobacteria bacterium
ATGGCTAAAACCCGGTGGCACGCTGTGGCTCGGCACGCCGAATTTCGCTAGCCTAGGCCGCAGTATTTTCGGTGTCGATTGGAGACATCTGCACCCGCCGCAGCACTTGATCCTGCTCAGTCCCAAAGCGTTACTCGGGTTGCTGCATGACAATGGCCTCTCCGCCCGTCTCTACCGGCGCGGTTTTTTCGAAACACACATGCTGGCTGAGACCCTGGCCTTGCGTAACGGAGCCTGCACCTTTGATGAGGTTATCGCGTGCAAACCTGGTTATGTCCGACCCATTCTAGGGGGGATGCTGGATCTGGTCGCCTGGATTTGGCCGAAGCTTGGCAGCGACATAGTTGCGGTAGGACGCAAAGCAGCATGAAAATCGGCATCGACGCTTTCCCGCTCGCAGGTCGTATCGCCGGCATCGGCCGGTACGTGCTGGAGATCAGTCGTGCCCTCGACACGCTTTTACCCGATGCCGAATTTTTTCTTTACAGCCCAGAACCACTTGCAATGGAGCTGCCATCGGACCGTTGGCATATCCGAACTGGCGGTTCACGGTTCCCAAGCTCGTATCGCTGGCTAAAAACCGCGGTTCGCAGTATGGCTATATCTGACGAAATTGACGTATTTTGGGCTACGCGCACAATTCTGCCTGGGCGTTCCAAAAGATTTCGCACAATTGCCACGGTCCACGATCTTAATTATCTTATATTTCCCAAATCCATGCCCTTTATCACGCTATGGGTGCATCGCTTATGGTTTGCACGCGATGTGCACCGGGCAGATACCGTCGTTACCAATTCACAGGGCACCGCTGATAGGCTGCACGATATGCTGGGTGTGGCGGCAGGTGCCGTGGCGCGTCCGGGCGTGAAGCTGCCTTTCGGCCCACAGGACCCGCGCCAGGTTGCAAAAAGACTGTCTGCGCTTGGCGTTGAAAAGCCTTATTTCCTTGCCGTCGGAACATTAGAGCCGCGCAAGAACCTGCCAGAGCTAATTGATGCGTTCGTTTCCCTGAAGCTGGCCAATGAACTGCCGGATCACCAGTTGCTGATCGCGGGTAGCCGGGGCTGGCGAGGGCGGCGTCTGCATGCATTGTTACATGAGGCCAAGCGTCACGGCGTGCGCTGGCTGGGCTTCGTTTCTGACGAAGACCTGGCGGCGCTGTATTCCAATTCGCAGGCCTTTGTGTTTCCTTCTCTCTACGAGGGTTTTGGCATGCCGGCTGCTGAGGCGCGGGCATGCGGGGCGCTTGTCATTGCGAGCGATCTGCCGGAATTGCATGAAGCAGTGGGAGGAGAGGCTTTGTTCATCGAACCGAAAGCAATAGCATTACGCAAAGCGCTACGGCAGGCGGCTGAACAGCCCGTTTGTCTCTCAAAGCCTGGGACAGTCCCAAACTGGGCTGAGGCAGCAAAGGTGATGGCCGATCAGTTTAGAAAACTCGCCTGAAGCCACCAAATTACCACTCCTTAAAAGATAAATTTGTACAGCTCGATATAGCGGTCTATCTGCGTTCCTATTCCGAAGTGCGTTTCGGCCCGTTGGCGCGCCGCATGGCGCATAGCCTGCCAATACTGCAGATCCGTTGCAAGGCGACGGGCGGCGGAGACAAAGGCGTCCACGTCATCCTTCGGGCAAAGCAGGCCAGTGACACCGTCTTCGACGATTTCCGGAAGTGCTGATCCGTTGCCGGCGATAACCGGCAGACCACAGGCCATCGCCTCGGCGGCGACCAGTCCGAAACCTTCCAAGCGGCTGGGAAACAGAAGCGCATCGGCTTCCCGGTAAGCTTGAACGAGGCGATCGGCAGTCAGTCGCCCCAGACAACGACTGTTGGAAGGCAGTGAAAAACAAGCATGCCTTTTGTTGCGGCCAGTAGTATAGCACAGTTCGAAATCTGGTCCCAGCCGCTCCAGGATAGGGGCGAGCAAGTCTACACCTTTTCTAAGATTCCAATTGCCGATGTATAGCAGGCGGAAAGGGCGATGCGGTGGCCGTTCCGGACCTGGGGTGAAGGTTTCCGTATTGATGCCGTTGTGGATGACTATGATGTCAGAACACCCGAATGTCTGTTCGACCTGTCGGGCAGTATAGCGGCTCACTGCTGTATGAATCTGCGCTCGCAAGATATTACGCCGTTCAATCGGGAAGACCCAGCAACGGTGGTACAGGCGTTGTAACGGCGATTTGTAAGGTTCCAGCGCAGTGTCATGGACGTTGTGGTGAATCGTGGTGATTATGGGCAACGCTGCAGGAATAAAGCGCGAATGCAGCCACGAGTTGACATGCGCTATGTTGGCCCATGGCGGCGGTTTGGGCACGGGAACCATCCACGGGGCGTATTCAGCCCGATGGGGTAGCCAGGTGATTTCCGATCGGATGCCGCGTTCATTCAGTGCGGCGCACAGTCGTTCCGTGAAGACATCAGACCCACTTCCGCAGCGGACAGTAGGAAACCATACGGCGGGAAGAGGTGTGGCTGTCATGTAGCCTCCCTCCACAACCGATAAATCAACGTCGGATTCCAATACCCCAGCAGGTCTAGGAAGGATTCTTGTACCGCCGTAACCAGGCGAAGCAGCCAGTCATCGCGACCTTCAACGGCGCACATGACGGCAACGGCTTTGGAACTGAGGAAGCGGTAACGCAAACCGGCGGCGAGCATGGCTTCCAGCTGCGGTTTCGTGGGAGGTTCGCAATCGTAATTACTCCCCCGTCCCGTCAGCCGCAGGTAAAGGGTACGCCAGCAACGAGGCACCCAGCTCAGGAAGGCGAGGCGGTAGTGGGGTTCCAGCACCATCCAGAGGTTGGGGACCGCCAGGTAGGCGATGCCACCAGAGCCGGTGCCAATCTCCAGTAGTTTCCTGCGGTCTGGGGCCGGAGTGAGTTCAAGAAGCCGTTCGATCTTGATGGCCTTTTTGGCGCGGGAGGAGAGGTCTAGGACAGCATGTGGCTGGCGTCTATCGTTCACCATAAAGGTTCTCCATCCCGCAGGGCAATTTCATGGTTGGCTTGGCTAGTGATGTTGGGCGCGAGCAGCAGGACATCCACCTAACTCC
>JALXCD010000048.1 GCA_026991135.1 Deltaproteobacteria bacterium
CATGGTCCAGTTTAAAAAGGTATTTCTTGGTGAAGAAAAAAGGCCCTATAAAAGGGCTGCAACCTGCCAGAAATGTGTAAGGGCTGGTGGAAAACACAACGACCTTGAAAATGTCGGCTATACTGCACGCCATCACACCTTTTTTGAGATGCTTGGAAACTTCTCCTTTGGCGACTACTTCAAAAAAGAGGCAATAGAGTTTGCCTGGGAATTTCTGGTGGAAAATATTGGCCTTCCTAAGGAAAAGCTCTGGATTACGGTCTTTAGAGAGGATGACGAGGCGGCAGAACTCTGGCCGAAACTTACCGGTATCTCGCCGCAAAGGATTGTTCGCCTTGATGAAAAGGACAACTTTTGGGCAATGGGAGATACTGGCCCCTGTGGCCCGTGTTCAGAGATCCTTATAGATCAGGGGGAGCATGTTGGCTGTGGAAGGCCAGATTGTGGGGTTGATTGTGACTGTGGAAGGTTTCTTGAGATATGGAACCTAGTATTTATGCAATTTTTCAGGGATGAAGATGGAAGTCTTTCTCCACTTCCAGAGCCCTGTATTGATACGGGCATGGGGCTTGAAAGAATTGCTGCCGTATGCCAAGGAAAACTTAACAATTTTGATACAGACATATTTGAAAACCTGATCAAGACAATTGAGGCCATCTCAGAGAAAAAATATGGCCAGGATGAGCCTACAAACGTGGCCATGAGGGTCATCTCAGACCATGCAAGGGCGAGTACCTTTCTCATATCAGACGGGGTGATTCCTTCCAATGAGGGCCGCGGATATGTGCTTAGAAGAATAATAAGAAGGGCAATAAGGTATGGCCATGTCCTGGAGCTTTCTGAAAGATTTATGAAAGTTGTTGCAAGACAAGTCATAAAGGACATGTCGCCTGTCTATCCCGAGATTAAACAAAACGAAGAATTTATCTGTGATATCCTCGATCATGAGGAAGAGCGCTTTAATAGGACCCTTGGGCAAGGTCTTAAGATGCTGGATGACTACCTGGAGTCCCTTAAAAATAAAGGGGAATACACAATTGACGGAGATTTTGTCTTTAAGCTCTATGACACCTATGGCCTTCCTGTTGATATTGTCCAGGATGTATCAAAGGAACAAGGATTTAGGCTTGATAGGACTGGCTTTGAAAAAAGGCTTTTTGAGCAAAGAGAGCGTTCAAAGGCATCCTCCAAAGAACTTATAATTGAAAAGATACCAAGAGCCATCAAGGCCCTTATTGATGAGGGGATAAAGAGTGAATTTACTGGCTATGAGACAACAAAAGCAAAGGGGAAGGTCCTTGCAATAATCGAAAGAGGAAAGGCCCTTAAAGATGCCGAAGAAGGAAAAGAGGTGGAGATCATAACTGACAGATCCCCTTTTTATGCAGAATCAGGAGGGCAGATTGGGGATAAGGGCAAAATTGTTGGCCTGTCTGGTGAGGCAGAGGTTATTGATACCCAAAAAAGAGGGGACTTGATTTGCCATCTTTCCAGGGTAACAAGGGGTGAGATTAGGCAAGGGGATGAAGTTGAGCTTTTGGTTTCTGAGGAAAGGCGCCTTGATACTGCTAGGAACCATACTGCAACCCATCTTCTTCATGCAGCCTTAAGAAAGGTCCTTGGAGAACATGTTAGGCAATCTGGCTCCCTTGTAGGACCGGAGAGGCTTAGATTTGACTTTACGCACTTTTCCGCCCTTTCTAGGGATGAAATAAAGGCCATTGAACAGATAGTTAATGAGAAGATAATGGCTGATCTGCCGGTTAAAACAAGTTTCCACAGCCAGGAAGAGGCCATAAAGCTTGGGGCCATGGCCCTTTTTGGTGAAAAATATGGGGATATTGTAAGGGTTGTGACTATTCCTGGTTTCAGTATAGAGCTTTGCGGAGGCACACACCTTTCTTCTACGGGCCAGATTGGCCTTTTTAAAATCGTTTCTGAATCAAGCGTTGCCTCAGGTATTAGAAGAATTGAGGCAGTAACAGGGAAAATTGCAGTTGATACGGTTCAAGGCATTGAAGATGAGCTTTTTGAAATAGCTTCATCCCTTAAATGTCCAGTAAATGCAATAAAGAGCAGGATTTCGGGCCTTCAAAAAAGGATCAAGGAGCTTGAAAACAAGATAAACACCCTTTCTGCAACAAGGGCTGTTTCAAGCCTCGATGACATCTTAAAAGATGCAATAAATGTCAATGGAATAAAGGTTGTCACCTATAAGGCTAAGGAACTGGATGCAAAGGCACTAAGGGAGCTGGGAGATAAAATCAGGGACAGGCTAAAAAGCGGTATCCTTTGCTTAGGCTCCCAGAATGAAGATAAGGCCATGCTTCTTTGCATGGTCACACGGGATCTCATAAAAAAGTACAGGGCAGGTGACATCATAAAGGAAATTGCCCCTGTCATTAAGGGCGGAGGTGGCGGAAGGCCAGATATGGCCCAGGCCGGAGGAAAGGATATATCGAAAATAGATGAGGCCCTTAAAAAGGCCATTGACCTTATAGAAAGGATGGGAGAATGAAATGTTTTTTAATCCCTTTGGCCTAATAGTCTTTTTTCTACTCATCTTTGTATTTATCTTTCTTTTTGTATTCATTCAGCTTGGACTCATAACCATTGCCTTTGAAAGGCTCGGACTTAACGAGATTCAAACCTTTAGCTTTCTTCTTTTGTCCCTTCTTGGAAGCGGCATCAACATTCCCATAAAAAAGATTGAGGTGGATGACTTTGAGCCCCTTCCAAGTTCCATTAATTTTTTTGGAATGGTTTATCAGGTCCCGCAATTGACAAAAAAATACATGATCATTGCCATCAATATGGGGGGTGCTGTAATTCCAATAGTCCTTTCCCTTTATCTTATGATAAAGTGGCAGATGCTTTTTGAACCCATATTCTCAACACTACTTGTTGCAGCAATCACATATCATTTTGCACGGCCAGTTCCAGGGGTAGGGATAGCAATCCCTGTCTTTATCCCACCCATTATTGCAGCCCTTATGGCACTGGCCCTAAGTTCGTCCTCAATGCATGCTCCTGCGCTGGCATATATCTCCGCCACCATGGGCACCCTTTTGGGAGCAGACATCCTTCACATAAAGGACCTAAAAAAGGTACATGCACCGATTGCCTCAATTGGGGGTGCGGGCACCTTTGACGGCGTATTTCTGGCAGGAATAATTGCAGTTATTTTGTCTTAAAGGCAAGACGAATAATTGCATTGATTATGGCAACGGCCACTGGAGTCCCGCCCTTTCTTCCAAGACATGTTATAAGGGGTTGATTCTCCATTTTATAGAGCATATCCTTTGACTCCTTGGCATTTACAAAGCCTACAGGAACACCAATTACAAGCCGCGGTGAAATTTTCTTTTCATTTATCAATTGAATGACCTTTAAAAGGGCTGTGGGGGCATTTCCTATAATTATTATTCCAGGCCTTATCTTGACACAAAGCTCCATTGCGGCCTCTGAAAGGGTGCCTCCCTTTTTCTCGCGAATCTTCTTGGCTTCAGGCAATACAGCGGGAACAATTATTTCTGGTCCTTCTTTAGGGAAAAGATTTTTGCTGATCCCCGAGGCGGCCATGCGTGTATCTGTGACTATGGGAAGGCCCTCTTTGAGAGCCTTTATACCCTCAGAAATGGGATTATTTTTAAATTTTATGGTTCTTTCAAATTCAAAATCTGCAGTTGCATGAATGACCCTTTTAACCACCTTGAGCTCGTCCTCTGAAAAGTGCGTTGGCCCAAGCTCCTTTTCAATAATCTTCATACTAAGGGCCTCGATTTCAGGCCCTGAAAGCCCCTTTAAAATGGAACACATGAAACGTACTCCTGTATATTTTGGCTTTATAAAAAGCTACAAAATACCCTGCTATTCTTTCCTAATAAACCATTTTAGCCTATATTCTTCTTACAATTTTATTTACGAGGACAGGCAATTAAAACAGTTTGAAACCTTACACATTTTTCTTCTAAATAAAAATAATTTCTTCAATAAATTATGAATAAGAATTTTAGTTTCATTCACTGTGCTGATCTTCATGTTGGCTCGCCCTTTAAAGGCATAAAGGACGTGGACGAAGGCCTGTATATAAGGCTTCTTGGTTCAACATATGAGGCCTTTGACAATCTGATAAGACTTTCAATTGAAAAGAAAGCAGATTTTGTCCTTGTGGCTGGAGACCTTCTTGATACCAAAGACCAAAACTTAAGACCCCTTTCCCACATCCACAAGGGCTTTAAAAAACTAAATGATCATGAAATAAAGGTCTTTTTGATTCATGGAAACCATGACCCCTATGATAGGATTTCAAGGGCTTGGAAATTCCCTGAAAACTGCACTGTATTTTCGCCAAAAAATACCAAGTGGAAAAGGATAAAACTTCCTTCCGGACAAGAAATTGCAATTTTTGGAAAAAGTTTTAAGGAGGAAAAGGAATTTGGAAATCTTGTTAAGTCTGTTCCAGTCTTTGAAGAAGACTTATTTAAAATTGCCCTTCTTCATGTAACCGTTGGCTCTCCAGAGGGCCACATCCCCTATGCACCCTGTAATATTTCAGATTTTGATCATAGGGCCGATTACTGGGCCCTTGGCCACATACACATACCACGAATAATTTCAAAGGAACCCAATATAGTTTACCCAGGAAACATACAGGGGCGACACTTTAAGGAATCTGGTGAAAGGGGATGCTATTTTGTAAGTATAGAAGATGGACTGATTAAGGCAGAATTTCTCTCAACATCAAAAATTGTTTGGAGTGAAATAGAAATTGATCTTTTTGATATAACAAATACACAGGAACTTTTGTCAAAAATATTTAAATCCATTGAAGATGAACAAAAAAGATACAAGGGAAAAGACCTTTTAATAAGGCTTTTACTAAAAGGCCAAAGCACACTGGCCGGAATGCTCTTAAGAGATGAAAAATTACAGGAACTCCATGAAACAGTAAAAGAGGAAATGGAAAACCAGGAGCCTCTGGTCTATGTGGTTGAAATAAGAAACTTTACCACTCCAAAGGCTGATCTATCTAACCGAATGGAAGTAAAGGACCTTCCTGGATATTGTCTTAGGGAGGCCGAATCAATAAAAAGAGCTCTTGAACACCTGAGAGGACATGATGATATTAAGGAACTTTTTAAAAGGCCCGAGCTATCTTCTATTGCACCTGATGACCATGAGCTTTTGGAGATGGTGGAAAGGGCAAAATATCTCCTTTTAGAACTATTAGAGGAAAGAGACCTTGAAAATTAGGGAGATTCAAATAGAAGGCTTTGGCCTTTTTAATAATAAAAAAATCGGACCCCTTGAAGATGGACTTGTAATTTTTCAAGGAAAAAATGAAGCAGGAAAGTCAACCATCCTTTCCTTTATAAGGGCGATTTTCTTTGGCTTTTCAAATAATCGAAAGGAAAACAGGCCTTCCTACCTTCCAATAAAAACTGGACCTTATGGCGGAAGAATAATAATCGAGGATAAAAAGGGAGAGAGATTTTTATTTGAAAGGCTTTCCTACTTCAATGGGAAAAGTATTAAAAAGACAAATTTTAAACTTTTAAGGCTTGGGAGTGAACCAGGTCTTTTTGATCCAAAAATGATTTTTGGAGGAATTACCCAGAAGGTATATGAGAATATATTTGCCTTTAGTCTCAAGGAACTTCAGGAACTTGATAGCCTCAATGAAGAAGGAGTAAAGGATGCAATTTATGGAGTAGGCTTTGGCACATCCTTTATGGCCCTATCAAGGGCGCAGAAATTCCTTGAAAAGGGCCTTGACGAGCTTTTTAGACCAAGGGGAAAAAAGCAGAAGATCAACAGGACCATTTCAAAGATAAAGAAAATAAAAAAGGAGCTTTCCGGATCAGGGCATGAAATAGAAAAATACAGGGAGATGAAAGAACAAATCGCCCTAAAGGAAAAAGAGCTTGAATCCCTTGAAAACATGCGGACGCAAACAGAAAAGGATCTTTACTGGCATAAGACCCTAAGGGAAGGATGGAATGACTTTTTGAGATTTAAAGAAATTGAAAGAGGGCTTTTGGAAGAAAGGATTAATTATCAATTTCCTGATGATGAAACTTTTTTCAAGGCCAATGAAACAAATGAAAAATTAAATGACCTGGATGACCAAATAAAAGGGCTTAAAGAAAAAAGAACAGAAATTGAGATTGCCATCTCAAAAACTCATGTTAAAAGCGAAGTCATAAAAAATAAGCAAAAGATAAAAGAGATATCTTCACTTAAGGAAAGGTATATCTTTCTAAGGGAAGAGATACCATTAAGAACAAGAAAAAACGAAAAAATTGGAAGAAAGATTAAAGAAATTGAAAATAAGATAGGTAAAGCTTTCGACAAGGAAGAACTTAAAAATTTCAAGGTTGGAATACATACTGAAGAAAAGATAGAAGAATATAATAAAGGTCTAAAAAGGGTCAATGAAGACTTTCTTGAAATAATAAAAAGATATGAAATAAGGGTAGAGGACCTTTCACAATTAAATGAAACAATAAAAAAACTTGAGAAAGACCTTAAAGAAGGGCCAGTTGAACTTAAAAGAAGGCTTTCTGAGATTGACAATCAATTAAAAAGGCTTTCCCGTATCGAAAATGACCTTTTTAGAAGGAAGGAACTTTCCGAAAGGATCAATGGATTAAAAAATGAATTAAAAGGGCTCCAAAAAAGGTTTAAAATTGATGTTTCGATCTGTGACATATTTTCCATAGATGAAATCTCAAAAGGGGGAAATGAAATTCTTGAAAGGCTTGACAGCCTTAAAAAAGAACTTTTATTTCTTAAGTCCATTTTAGCCCAGATAAAAAAAGACGAAGATACCCACAAGGCAAGGATAAAAAGACGCCAGGAAAGGCTGGATGAGCTCAACACAAGCCTTCCAGTGGATAAAGACAAAAAAGAAGAGCTTATTAGGCTTTGCTCAGGGCTAAAAATTGGCCTTCCAAGGATTTCCTCCATAAAGAGTCAAAAAAATCAGCTAGAAATTCAAATAGACACCCATGAAAATCGCCTAAAAGAAGGATTTCATTTTCAAAAAAGGCTCTTATTTTTTAAATACTTAAACTACTTAATCCCATTTTTAGGGCTTTTTGCCCTCATATCCGGCTTTTCCCTTAAAGATTCTGATGAAGGTATAAGAATATTTCTTTATTCCCTCCTGCCAGTTTCCATCTTTCTTTTCCTCTTTTTTAGGAAAAGGATTAAAAAGGCATTAAAGGGGCTGGAAGAATCCTTGCGTTCTACTAAAAGGAAAATTGCCTCTCTTTCAAAGGAAACCGATTTTTTAAACAGCCTTTTAGAAAACATAGTTAAAGACGCCCATAGGCTTTCCATGCTTTTTGGCCTTTCTCACGAAGACTATGATGAGCCCTATTATTCCGGGCTTTTGAATAGAATCGAAGAGATAATTTCTGTCTTAAGAGAAGAGGAAAAGATCAAAAAGGAGATGAAAACCTTAAATGAAGACCTTGAAGATATAATTTTAAGAAAAGAAGAGACGGAACTTTCAATAAGAAGGGTTAAAGAAAAAGAAAGGATACTTGAGGATAGATGGAAGGATTTTTTGAAGGAAAATTCCCTAGATGAACAGTTAAAAAAAGAGGACTTTTATGAACTTACAAAGGGGTTTAATCTCATAAAAGAAAAGGTCATAAGGCTAAAAGAACTAAAAAAAGAATTAGAAAGAATAGATAATGGTATCAAAAAGGGGCTTGAATTTTTCAAAAGACCTATTGTCACAAAGGATACAAAGGCCCTAAGGGACTTGGTTTTGGAGATAAGGGAGGATTTAATCAAGGGTTCCCAGGAAGTAATAGAAGGGCTTTTAAAGGCTCAAAGGCTAAAGGCCCTTAAAGAAGAAAAGGAAGGGCTTGAAAGTGAAATAACTGATTTAGACAAAAAAAAGGAGGAAATTTCCCAAAAAATCAATAAAGAAACTCAAAACTGGCAAGTTTTTTTAAAGAAAACTGGGCTTCCTTTCTTTATTTCCCCAGATATAGCCATTCAATACATAAAACTCATAGAGGAATTAAGGAAACTTATTGATGAAAAGGAGCAAGAACAAGAGATATTGAAAGAATATAGGGCAGAAAAATCGTCAATTGAACGGTCCTTAAAAGATATCCTTTCAAGGCTTTTTGCTGATGAAAGACCAAAAGTCAATGAAGGAATTTTTGATATATTGGAAAACCTTTTACAAAGGGAAGAACAAAAGATTACAAATCTGTTGATCCTAAAGGAAAAATTAAAGGCTGTGGATGATGGTCTTAAAAACCTTACTCAAAAACGCCATTCCCTTTTGGCCCAACTAAAAAGCACCTTTGATGAGTTTCATGTAAAGGACTTGAATTCCCTTAAGAAAAGGTATGAGAAGGGAAAATTTTTGGAAAGGCTCAAAAAGGAACAAGAAGCCATACTCATAAGGCTATCTTCAGGCCTTGGAGTAAGCGAAAAGGAGGCAATCGAAATATATTCCAGGACAAACCTTCCAGAGATAGAATCAAAGATCAATGAATTAAATAGACAGGCAGAAGATATTAAAAGAAAAATCGAAGAAAAACACCAGGAGATCGGCCGTTGCCGTGAGGTAATAAAAGGCTTTATGACTTCTGATAAAAGACAGGAGCTTTTGTTTAGAAAAGAGGCATTAGAAAACGAGCTTTTTGAACTTTCAAGAAGATGGGCAAGGCTTAAGATATCTCAAATAATTCTTAAAAGGGCCAAAGAGCGTTTTGAAAGGGAAAACCAGCCAAAGGTCCTTGAAATTGCATCCACCTATTTTTCCACCATTACCAACGGAAGATATGAAAGAATACTTTTTCGTGCAGGTGAAGATGAAAAGAGGCAAAAGGCACAAATTTTTGTTATGCGCAGGGATGGAATGCTTGTTTCACCTCAAAACCTAAGCCAGGGGACAAAGGAGCAGCTTTATCTTTCCCTAAGATTTGGCATAATATCAACCCTTGAACCAGAAGGTGAAACAATACCTGTCATTATGGATGATATAATGGTAAACTTTGACCCTCAACGAACAAGGCTTGCAGCAAGGGCAATAGGGGAATTTTCCCAAAAAAGGCAGATACTTTTTTTTACGTGCCATCCCCATGTAACAGATGCCCTTTTGAAAGAAGTAAGTTATGTCCAGTTAATTGATCTCTAAAAATCCAGCAGGATAAAAAGGCACAAAGAATGGATACTAAGGAGCTTAAAAGACTAGATAAAGAACTCATCTGGCATCCATATACCCAGATGAAAGACTTTGAAAAAAGGGACTTATTGTTTGTGGACAGGGCCAGAGGGGTTCATCTTTTTGATATAGATGGCAAAAAATACTATGACACCATTTCCTCGTGGTGGTGCATCACCCATGGCCACAACCATCCAGTTATAAGAAAACACATAAAAGATCAACTTGAAAGGCTTGATCAGGTCCATTTTGCAGGGACAACACACAAAGGCCCCATAATCCTTTGCAAAAACCTAAAGGAGTATCTTCCAGGCGAGCTTTCAAAGTTCTTTTTTTCTGACAATGGCTCCACAGCAGTTGAAGTGGCCCTTAAGATGTCTTTGCAATATTTCAAGCAAATGGGAAAGGAAAAAAGGCACCTTTTTGTTTCCCTTGAAAGGGGCTATCATGGAGATACCATAGGGACCATGAGCCTTGGCGGTGTTCCTGCCTTTGAAGGCCCTTTTTCAGAGATAACCTTTAAGTCCCTTAAAGTCCCCCCGCCCTACTGTTATAGATGCCCCATTGATTACAAAAATTACGAACCAGGTAAAGGAAAAAAGTGCTCTCTTGAGTGCTTTGATCTTCTTGAAAGGGCCATCAAAAAGAACAGAGAGAGGATCTGCGCCCTTGTCCTTGAACCCCTTTTGATGGGTGCTGGAGGCATGATTACGTATCCAAAGGAATATCTAAAAAGGGCTCGAGATATTACAGAAAAATATGGCATTCATCTGATCCTTGATGAGGTTGCTACAGGCTTTGGCAGGACAGGAAAGATGTTTGCAATGGACCATGTGAAAATTGTGCCCGACTTTCTCTGTCTTTCAAAAGGAATCACAGGAGGCACCCTTCCCCTTGCAGTTACAGTAACAAAAAGGGAAATTTTTGATGCTTTTTATGCAGACTATTCAGAGGGGAAGACCTTTTTCCACGGACACACCTTTACTGCAAACCCCATTTGTGTCTCTTCTGCCCTTGGAAGCCTTGAGGTTTTTAAAGAGGAAAATGTTCTTTCAAAATTAAGGGACAGGGTTCAATACCTTCAGGAAAAAAAGGGAGAGCTTTTTGAACTTGAAATCGTGGGAGACATCCGTGGGATTGGAATGGTATGCGCCTTTGAACTAGTAAAGGACAAAGGAACTAGAGAGCCCTTTCCTTCAAAAAAACGTATTGGCTGGCAGGTTTATCTGGAGGGACTCAAAAGGCAACTGATATTAAGGCCCCTTTCTGATGTAATATATCTGTTTTTGCCCCTTTGTACAAAAAGGGAAGAGATTGATGATATCATTCATAGGACAAAAGAGACCTTAAAAGAGGTGGAAAAGACCCTTTGAAACAAAAAGAAATTACCTACGAAGATATAAAAAATTTACCCCTTTGGGAACTTTGCAATATGGCTCTTAAGGTTAAACTCCGAGAAAGGGGTACAAAATTTGGACTTTGCACCATAACAAATGCCAAAAGCGGAAACTGCAGTGAAAATTGCACTTTTTGTGCACAATCGGCCATTTCAAGGGCAAAAATTGAAAAATATCCTTTAAAGCCCCTTGACGTAATTCTTAAAGAGGCAAGGGAGGCAAAGACAAATGGTGCCCGAAGATTCAGCCTTGTGACAAGTGGAAAAGGACCCAGTGAAAAACATTTGGGGAAAATGGCAGAATATGTGCATGAGATTCGAGAAAGGGTTGGGATAAAGGTCTGTGCATCCCTTGGAATAATCAATAAGAAAGGTCTTAAGCTCTTAAAAGAGGCAGGACTTACAAGATACCATCATAACCTTGAAACATCTGAAAGATATTATCCCAAGGTCTGCACCACCCACTCCTTTGTGGAAAGAGTGAAAACTATAGAAGCAATTAAGGAAGTGGGACTCGAGGCTTGTGCAGGTGGAATCATTGGCCTAGGTGAAGATGAAAGAGATAGATTCCAAATGATAGAGGTTTTAAGAGGGCTTCAGGTTGAATCAAGCCCTTTAAATATCCTTGTGCCAATAAGAGGAACCCCCCTTGAAAATCAAAAAATTTTATCCATATCGGAAGTTCTTCGAACCATTTCTTTTATGAGGCTTCTTCTTCCAGGTGCCGCCATTAGGATAGCAGGAGGCCGGGAAGTAGTGCTTGGGGACTTTCAAACCCTAGCCTTCATGTCTGGTGCAGATGCAATGCTCATTGGAGGTTATCTTACTACAAGGGGAAGGCTTCCTTCAGAAGATATAAAAATGGTTGAGGAGCTTAGGGAGATTTGGAAAGGCGTCCAGGTCTAATCCGAATATTTTTCGCCTTTTTAAGGCTAGGGCTTACTGCCTTTGGTGGGCCTGCAATGGTCAGATACATAAGGGACCTATCATGCAAAAGAAACAAGTGGGTTGATGAAAAGGAGTTTGACCACGGCATTGCCCTTGTTCAGACCATTCCAGGTGCCACTGCTATGCAGGCTGCCGCCTATGCTGGCCTTAAAACTGCAGGAGGACCTGGGGCCATGGCCTCTTTTACAGGCTTTGCAATTCCAGCCTTTTTCTTGATGCTGGCCTTAAGCTATGCCTATAAATATGCCCTTGACATAAGACCCATTGCTGCATGTTTTTCAGGTCTAAAGGTCGTTGTGGTTGCAATTGTTGCAAATGCCACAATCTCTTTTGGTAAAAAGATTATAAAGACATCTCAGGATATTTTTCTATTCGTTCTTTCTACAATCCTTTTTTATGAAAAACAAAACCCGGTCCTGATAATTGGAATATGTGCTCTTATGGGACTTTTCCTATATAATAAGATCATCAAAGATCCTGCCTCCCATGATACCAGTTCCTTTAAAAATGTTCTTTTTTCAGCTTCCACAAAAAAATTATTGCAGTTTACAGCCCTTTTATCTGCCGTTGTCCTGTTCATTTTATTGTTTCTCTTTTCTTTTTTCCCTGATCTTTTTAGGCTCTGCCTCATAATGATGAAGGTAGATTTTTTTGCCTATGGAGGCGGATATGCATCACTTCCGCTTATGCTTCATGAAATAGTGGATAAGAGGCATCTTCTAACCCAGCGGGTTTTTATGGATGGAATTGCCCTCGGGCAAATTACTCCAGGGCCTATTGTTATAACTGCTGCCTTTGTGGGCTTTATGCTTAAGGGAATAGTCGGAGCAGTTTTTTGTAGCTGGGCCATTTTCACCCCATCCCTTTTAATTCTACTTTTAACCACCCCCTTTTATGACAGCTTTAAGGACGTGCTTCCCTTTAAAAGGGCAATGCGTGGAGTTCTAGCATCCTTTGTTGGACTCCTTCTTGCAGTATTTTTGAGCTTTTTCTTTGGAATTTACTGGGACATTCCCCATGCAGTAATCGGCATTTCTTCCTTTCTTGCCCTTTACTATGGAATAGATATCCTTTGGGTTGTACTGGTGGCTGGTGGAATATCTTCACTGATATTGCTGTAGATGGTTAAACATTGACTTCATTTTTTTACCCTATTAAATTAATTCCACATAAATATTCCATTCCGACTTTGTGCGAGAGTGGCGGAATTGGTAGACGCGCTAGACTTAGGATCTAGTGGCCCCAGGCCGTGGGAGTTCGAGTCTCCCCTCTCGCACCAATTAATACATTGCCATATTCTTTTATTTAAATTCTCCCAAAAAAAATTTATCAAGATACTTAAATTACTGAACTATCCTTTATCTTTTCTTTAAAGGGTATCTCTAAAAATTCAATTTTGGGTGTTTTAAAATTGTTTAACTAACTGAAACTTCTGTGACTAACTTTTGAACAAAAACAATTATTAGAGATTCCCTAAAGTTATTGTCGTAATCTCCCGTTTAAAAATTTAAGAGTAAAGAATTTCCCTGACGGACAATTTGGAGGAAATCACTTATGTCTTCAAACAATGTAGTTTTTCTTGAGGTATTGGAATGGTTTGATCAAGCTGGCAATGAAGTGTGTCACAGGCTTCCACAGGAAGGGTCAGGGGAATTCAAGCTTGGGGCTCAGGCTATAGTAAGGCAGAATCAGGCAGCCGTTTTCTATTCCCAAGGGGTTGCCTGTGATGCCCTGGGACCTGGAAGGCACACCATCTCTACCTTAAATATTCCCATTCTCACAAAGCTTCTGTCACTCCCTTGGGGATTTACTAGCCCAATTAGGGCAGAGATATATTTCGTAAATTTAAAAATATTTACCAATCTTAAATGGGGGACAAGAGATCCTGTGGCCTTTAGGGACAAGGAACTAGGGCTCATAAGGCTTAGAGCCCATGGGATATTCAACATTCAAATTAGCCAGCCTGTACTTTTTGTAAATTCCCTAGTAGGGACAAGGCCCTCCTTTTGGATAGAAGAACTTGAAGACTTCTTAAGTCAGGTAATTGTCTCAAGATTAAATGATTACCTTGGTGAGAACCTTGAAACACTATTTGATCTGCCCCAAAATTATGCTGAATTTGCAAGTGGACTTTCAAAAGAATTAACTAAGGACTTTTCATCCTATGGGATTTCCTTAAAGGACCTTTTTATAAATGCAATAACTCCTCCAGCAGATGTCCAAAGTGCAATAGATGACAGAACAAGACTTGAACTTCTTGGAAATGACCTTAATGGCCTTATGAAAATGAAGGCTGCAATGGCCCTTGAAAATGCATCTCAAGGTGAGGGACTGGCACAGGGAGGCATAGGTATGGGTCTTGGTCTCATGATTCCAGGACTTTTGAGCTCTACTAATCTTTTTGATAAAGGTTTATCGGGAACAAGTATTGAAAATTTGCCGCCCTTAAAGAAAAAGGACCAAAGATGCCCTGAATGTGGTTTTTTTATGGACCCTGCTTCCAGATTTTGCCCAAACTGTGGTCATCAGATACTGGTGTTTAGAAGATGTTCAAATTGTGGAAAGAATCTCACTCCCAAGGCTAAATTTTGCCCTTATTGTGGAACACCGGCTGGAAGCGAACCACTTCCAAAAATATGCCCTCATTGCAATACAAAAAATCTGCCACAGGCCAGATTTTGCAATAACTGCGGAAAACGCCTTTAGACAGTGATATGGAAAGTGCCAGGGGATTTTGCCCTCAGTGTGGTGCAAAAGTCCAATTAGAGGTTTGCGACCCCCTACTTAAGTGTTCCTTTTGTAAAACAAATCTCTATATAAGGCCAAAGGATGGCATCTTTTGTTATTTTCTAGACCAGGCTGAAGAAAATATAACTTTAAATGGGGAAAGTATATATATCCCTTACTGGCGTATTAAAGGAATTCGTTTGAGGATATTAAATGACGGTTCCATAAAAAAAGATAGAATAGACGCTTCTCTTCCGGCCATAAAAGGATTTCTAGACCTTCAACCCCTCGGGCTTTCCACACAACTTTCAAAAATGCAATTAAATACCCAGCCCTTAAACTTTAAGAAATACCTTTTGCCCGCAAAAAAGGCCCTGAAGACAATTGATTCTCGCATCGAAAATGTCCTTATGGAACACCCTGCATCAAGTGCTATTTTTGGAGAAAAAGTAACCCTTATTCTGGCTCCTTTTAAAATGGTTAGACAGGATACAGAAATTCTCTTAAGACCTATGTGGACAAGGTATAGAAGTTATACAAAGCTAAAAAATGACCATGAAATCCATGCCATTTTAAGGGAACTTAAGAAGATTCCCAAGAATAATGAAAAAGGCAATGGAATAGATTTTATTCCATTAATCTGTCCTGAATGTGGAAGTAATATTCCAGCCCTTTCAAAGGCCTACGCCCTTTTTTGTAAGTCATGCAAAAGACTCTGGGCTGTTGGCAATGGAAAAATGTTGCCTCAAAAGGCAAAGGTCATTGCCCATGAAGTAGAAAGAAATATGCTCTTTTTACCCTTTTACCATTTTTGTCTGAAAATTACTGGGCTTCCATTTAACAACAGGTTCTCCTTTTTAAAGGCCATTTTCCCCTATAAGGAATTTCCTGATGACCTTTCAAAGGAGCCAGTCCAGATGGTTATTCCAGCATTTAGTCTTGGTCCATCACTTTATCTTCGCCTTGCACAAAGGATGAGCAGTTCTGACTTATCATTTTTAAGAAAAAATAGAGAAATAACATCATCAATGATCAGGACCCACTGCATCAACGTAAGCCTTGAGGCTGCCTTTCAATATCTTCCATTTTTGTTGTTATCAATTTTTATGAGACGTAAGAAATTGAAAAACACTCTTTTAAGGACCGGGATTTCCATTACAGATATCAATCTCTTTTTTATTGGTTTTAAAGAGACCGGAAGGGAGTTGATTGAAAAAAAGACCGGACAGGCCATACAAATGGCATCCATAAGATATGGCCTGAATCTTTAGAAGATCACGCAGCCCTTAGATTCAAAAGAGGAACCTTTGCTTCGACTTCTCTTTTTAGCATTTCAATAAGAATTATGGCTCTATCCTTTCCATCAAGGGCCTTAAGCACACCTTCAATAATAGTATCATTTGGCCCTTTAAAACGAACCCTATCTCCAGGGCTAAAGCCATATTTTTCCTTCATGCCAACCGGTATTATCCCCTTTTCATTGGCTCTTACCATAAGGCCTTCAATAAACCAGTCTGGTACTGGAGGATAATAATTTCCAAACCTCACCGGGCCAATAGCTCCCCTTGTGCTGGAAATGGTAATCCAGTTCTCCTCACTCTTGGAAAGATGAAGAAAAAGATAGCCAGGAAAAAGTGGAGAAAGGGTTTCTTTCACCTTTCTGGCATGTCTAACAATACGAATGGTTGAAGGAAGAAAAACTCTAAAGGATTGGTTTTCAAAGTTTTGCTTTGCAAAAAATTCTTTTCTAGGATGTGTCCTTACGGCATACCATCTTCTTAATTCTTCCATAGCCTTCCCAAACCCCTTTCTAAAAAAATTTTCCTTACCAGAATACTTTTCGAAAAAACAGGCTATGTACTTAAGCCCTAATGGGCTGCAGGTATGCCCTTTTCCATCTCCTTTTCAGAAAACCAATTTGGAGGTTCAAATTCCTGCAAGTTTTCAAACAGCTTCTCTTTCCCCTCCAAAATTAAAGCCCTATTCAAAACTTCATCCATATGTTCAACGCAAACAATTTCCAAAGACTTTAAGAGCCTTGGCTGTATCTCTTTCAAATCCTTTTCATTTGCCTTTGGAATAAGGCAAGTCTTTAGATTCATACGCCTTGCAGCCAAAAGTTTTTCCTTAAGGCCACCTATTGGAAGAATTCTGCCTCTCAGGGTTATCTCACCGGTCATTGCAATATCGTGCCTAACTGGAATTTTCAAAAGGGCTGATACAAGGGCAGTTGCAATGGTAATTCCAGCAGAAGGCCCATCCTTTGGAATTGCACCTTCTGGCACATGCACGTGTACATCCACCCTTTTATGAAAATCAAGTGGAAGACCGATTTGATGGGCCCTTGCCCTAACGTAACTCATGGCAGCCTGGACGGATTCCTGCATAACGTCACCGAGCTTTCCAGTAATGGTAAGTTTCCCCTTACCTGGCATTACCGCCACTTCAATCTGCAAAAGCGTGCCACCGGTCTCGGTCCAGGCAAGGCCATTTACCACTCCAATAAGGTCCTTTTCTTCAGTGGCAGAATGTTTGTATTTTGGAACCCCAAGATATTTGTTTAGCGAAGAACGGGTAATCTTAATGCATTTGTCCTTGTTTTCACTCTTGGCAATCTGCCTTGCTGCTTTTCTACAAAGGGCAGCAATGCACCTTTCAAGGTTCCTTACGCCCGCCTCCCTGGTGTAAAGGTGAATGATATCTTCAAGGGCACCTGTGGTAATCTCTATCTGTTCCTTTTTTAGGCCATGGGCCTCAAGTTGCCTTGGAATAAGATGTCTTTTGGCTATCTCGATCTTTTCTTCCTCTGTATAACCAGGAAGCTCAATTATCTCCATCCTGTCCTGCAGGGGAAGTGGGATAGTATGTAGAGCATTGGCCGTTGTAATAAACATTACATTTGAAAGGTCATAATCAAGGTCAAGATAGTGATCGTTAAAGGCATAGTTTTGTTCCGGATCAAGGACCTCCAAAAGGGCTGAAGCCGGATCACCCCTGAAATCAGAACTCATTTTATCCACCTCGTCCAGACAAAAGACCGGGTTTATCACCTTGGCCTTTTTCATGGACTGGATGATCTTACCGGGTAGCGCTCCGATATAGGTTCGCCTGTGGCCTCTTATCTCTGCCTCGTCCTTTACCCCTCCAAGGGAAAGCCTGACAAAATTTCTGCCAAGGGCCCTTGCAACTGACTTTGCAAGGGAGGTCTTTCCAACACCGGGTGGGCCTACAAGACAGAGTATCGGACCCTTTATCTTATTTGTAAGTGTCTTTACTGCAAGATATTCGAGAATCCTTTCCTTTGGCTTTTCAAGCCCGTAATGGTCTTCATCAAGTATCCTTTCTGCCTTTGAAAGGTCGGAATTGTCCTTTGTGCGTTCAAACCATGGAAGGGCCAAAATCCAGTCAATATAGTTTCTCACAACTGTGGCTTCGGCAGACATGGGAGCCATGAGTTTTAGTTTTTTAAGCTCCTGCCTGACCTTGTGGGCAGCCTCTTTGGGTAGCCTTTTTCTCTTTATGCGTTTTTCGAGCTCTTTAAGTTCACTTTGGGCATCGTCCTGCTGGCCCATCTCCTTTTGTATGGCCCGAATCTGCTCATTCAGATAATAATCCTTCTGGTTTTTTTCCATCTGCTTTTTAACACGTTCCTTAATCCTTTGCTCCACTTTTGCGATTTGCGTCTCAGTGGACATAAAGGTATAGAGCTTTTCGAGCCTTTTTACAGGATTAAGGGCCTCAAGGACTGCCTGTTTATTGGCAACCTTCAAGGAGACATGTGACGCAATGGAATCCGCAAGCCTTGAAGGGTCTGTAATTGAAGAAATAGAAACTGCTACTTCAGGTGGGACCTTTTTATTGAGCTTACAATATTCATCAAAGGCAGAGATGGTAAGCCTTATCAAGGCATCCACCTCTGGGCCTGAGACACTTTTTTCAGGAAGTTCTTCTACCTGAACTAGAAAGTAATTTTCTTCAGGTAAAAAGGCCTTAATCTCTGCCCTTCTTTTTCCTTCAATTAGGGCCTTTACAGTTCCATCAGGCAAACGCAAAAGCT
Source organism: Deltaproteobacteria bacterium (assembly GCA_026991135.1). Classification (GTDB taxonomy): domain Bacteria; phylum Desulfobacterota; class Dissulfuribacteria; order Dissulfuribacterales; family QOAL01; genus JAADCZ01. The sequence goes on from JALXCD010000048.1 coordinate 18,328, forward strand.
GTAATATGGTTCCAATGGTGCCCACCCTGTAGATATCCTTTTTTGTGGGCTCATCTACCTTTGCATCCTTTTGTGCAGAAAGAAATATTTCCTGTTTATCCTCCATGGCCCTTTTTATGGCCTCTACAGACTTTTCGCGGCCAATAAAAAGTGGTGCTACCATTTGAGGAAAAAGCACCATGTCCCTCAATGGCAAGAGAGGTAATGTCTTTAATCTTTTTTCTACAGTGTCCATAAATCCTCTTTTTTCTTATGATGCCTCAGCCTTTTTATTTTCATAAATAAGTATAGGTTCGGCCTTGTTCAAGATCACATCTTCACTAATTACACACTCTTTTACATCCTGTTTGGATGGCAGGTCATACATGACATCCAGCATGGCCTTTTCCAATATGGCCCTAAGACCCCTTGCCCCGGTCTTTCTCTTGATGGCTTCCCGTGCAATGGCCTTCACCGCACCGTCTGTAAAGTGAAGGTCAATGTTGTCCATGGCAAAAAGCTTTTGAAACTGTTTTACAAGGGCGTTTTTGGGTTCTTGTAAGATTCTTATAAGATCTTCTTCTTTTAGTTCATCCAAGGTTGCAACAACAGGAATCCTTCCAACAAGCTCCGGTATAAGACCATATTTTATGAGATCTTCTGGCTCAAGATTTTTGAGTATCTGGCTATAGGTAAGTTCCCTTGCTCCTTCCACATTTGCACCAAACCCAATGGAATATTTTCCCAACCTTTCTTTAATTATGGAATCAAGGCCAACAAAGGCACCGCCAACTATAAAAAGGATATTTGTAGTATCTATCTTTACAAATTCCTGCTGGGGATGCTTTCTACCCCCCTTTGGAGGCACATTTGCCATTGTTCCTTCAATGATCTTTAAAAGGGCCTGCTGGACACCCTCTCCGGAGACATCCCTTGTTATGGAAGGACTGTCTGATTTTCTTGCAATCTTATCTATTTCGTCAATATAAACTATACCACGGCTTGCGAGCTCAACATCATAGTCTGCTGCTTGGAGAAGGTTTAGGATGATGTTTTCCACATCCTCTCCAACATAACCTGCTTCAGTGAGTGTGGTAGCATCTGCAATGGTAAAGGGGACATTTAGTATTTTTGCTAGGGTTTGGGCCAAAAGTGTCTTACCGCTTCCTGTAGGCCCAATAAGCATGATATTGCTCTTTTGAAGCTCAACATCGTCAAGGGAGACATTTGATTCAATCCTTTTATAGTGATTGTGTACAGCAACTGAAAGTATCTTTTTCGCCTGTTCCTGGCCAATTACATATTGATCGAGAAGATTTTTTATTTCAGCAGGCTTTAAAATGGAGGTTGAGGCACCCTGTGCCTCTTCTCCACCTTCATAATCTTCAGCAATAATATCATTACAAAGGTCAATGCACTCATCGCAGATATAGACATTTGGACCTGCAATGAGCTTTCTGACCTCACCTTGTCCCTTTCCGCAAAAGGAGCAACTAAGATCTCCAGAGCTTTCGTAATCGTCTTTTTTCTTACTCATAGCTATTCCTCCTTGGAGGTCTCTGGTCTTTTCTCCAAGATTTCATCCACAAGGCCGTAATCCTTGGCCTCATGGCTACCCATAAAATAATCCCTTTCTGTATCAGCCTGAATCTTTTCAATTGGCTGACCCGTATGTTTTGCTAGGATTTCGTTTAACCTTTTCCTGAGTTTAAGTATCTCTTTTGCATGGATATCAATATCTGTTGCCTGTCCTTGAAATCCACCCATTGGCTGATGGATGAGCACCCTGGAGTTTGGAAGACAATAGCGTTTTCCAGGCGCACCAGCTGCAAGAAGTAGCGCACCCATAGAAGCAGCCTGCCCAAGACAAAGGGTGCTTACATCTGCCTTAATGTATTGCATTGTATCGTAAATTGCGAGCCCAGCAGTAACCACACCACCTGGTGAATTTATATAAAGGGTGATGTCTCTATTGGGATCTTCCGCCTCTAAAAAAAGAAGTTGTGCAATGACTAGATTGGCAATTTCATCATTAATGGCTCCACCAAGAAATATAATTCTTTCCTTTAGAAGCCTCGAATATATATCGTAGGCCCTTTCACCTCTAGGGCTTTGCTCTATTACAATTGGAACTAGCATGTCTTATGACTCCTTATCTTCGCTTTCCTTCTCTGGTATATTCTCTTGCTCTTTGCCATCGGATTCTTTCAATTCATCTTCTTCCTTAATCTTTACATTCTTCAATAAAAAGTCTAGGGTCTGCTTTGCCCTTAACTTGGGAAGGACAGATTCAAAGACCGCTGACTCCAATTGGTTTCTGTCAACATTCAATTTCTTATATTGTTCATCGACATAATCCTTATATTGTTTGAGCTCTTCTGTAGGAATTTCTACCTTTTCTTCATCTGCAATCTTATCAAGGATGAGCTCTGTCTTTACCTGTCTTATTGCATCTTCACGAAGTTTTTCTCTAAGTCTCCCCTCGTCAATCCCCGCCCTTTCAAGGTTTGCACCTCGCTCTTGCATGTGTCCAGCAATGTTATCCACCATTTGATCAAGCTTTTTTTCAATGAGTCTTTCTGGCACTGGAAAATCTGCATTTTCAAGGAGCTTGTCAAAAAGCTGTTGTCTGAGGACGGATTCCGCTGCTTCTTCTTTCTCCTTTAAAATATGTTCTCTGAGCTTATTTTTTAAATCTTCAACGGTTTTTAAGCCTATCCCAAATCTTTGGGCAAATTCATCATCAAGCTCCGGCATGACTCTTTTTTGTATGGCCTGAAGGACTACTTTGTATTTAACTGTCTTTCCAGCAACAAGTATGTTAAGGGCATCTTCAGGATATGTTACTTCTATTTCCCTTTCTTCACCTTTTTTCATTCCGATTATGCCTTTTTCAAGGGTTTCATTGAAATTACCACTTCCAACCTCAAGGAAATATGCCTCATTGGCCAGCTCTTCCAATTCCTTTCCATCTATAAAGGCCCTATAATCAATTATCACCAGATCTCCTTCTTGAACGGGCCTTTGCTCTTCAACTGTCTCTATGCTTCCAAACTGTCTTCTAAGGGCCTCAAGCTGTTCTTCTACTTCTTCATCAGTAACTTCTATCTTTGGCCTAACCAGTTCAAATTCTCTAAAGTTTGGAATTTCAATCTCTGGCTCTATATCCATCAATACACTATATTTAAAGGGCTCTCCCTTTTTAACTTCACTAGAAGAATCCAGTTGGGGCTCAAGGAGCATTACTATTTCACTTTTTTTAATGGCCTCTCCTATGGTGTTCTCAATGAGGTTTTGAAAGACTTCACCCCTTATTTCTTTATTGTACTCCCTTTCAATAATACTTTTAGGGACCTTCCCCTTTCTGAACCCAGGAACGGACACAACCTTTTTCAACCGTTCAACGGTCTGATTGATTTCTTCATCAACCTTTTCTGCTGGTATCTCAACATTTAGGCGTTTTTGAATTGGGCTTACATCTTCTACTGTTACCTTCATTTCCATGACCTTTATGATCCTTCCTTATTAGATTTTTATTTTGATAAGGGTTTATCTATCTGATATCACCAAAGGGCACCCATAAATTTAATACTTTTAAATTCTGGGAAAAGACCTTGGTGGGTGTGTAAGCAGTGGCAAGAAGACATTGATAAAAATCCATTGAATTTGGGCCACTGGTCTCTAAATTGTCCATTACATCACTTTTCTATTCACCGTATGTGAAAAATTGTAGAACACTTTATAAAGGAAAAGCCAGAAAATATCAACAAAAATGAAGTTGAGACCAGTTCCCGATATAACTCTAGAAAAAGATTTTGGATTAAAAACAAAAAGGCCAACCATTAACAGGTTGGCCTTTTTATTTTATTGAGTTAAAAATTAAAATTAATTATCTCTTCTCGTTAATCCCTTGCCAAATGCCATTGTTCCAAGACCTAAAAGGGCAAATCCAAGTAATATAATGGTAGAAGGTTCTGGCACAGGAGTACCCCTTAGTTGAATATTACCTTGATATTTAATCCACTTATGGGTTGATCCAGCAACTGTCTGACAATTATTCAATGTTCCACCAAACCAAATAGTTAGATCAGGATCACTGACATCGGCAACAAATTTAAATTCCACATCTGGTGTTACACCTTCTCTTATTTTAATACCACCATCCCAAAAATAGTTAGAGGTAAGGTAAAAATGGAGAACTGAATGACCCATGATCGTCATATAATTGTAGGCCCATTTTGAAGGCACAGTGATTGGATTAGTCGGAGTATAGGTTTCGGTTTCTCCCCAACGCTCCGCATCATCACCTCCAAACCCCCATAGGTTAAATTCAACTAACCACCAGTCTTCGTTCCAATATTCATTTAAAAAATCCGAATCGCCTGTTTCCGAATAGTACTCACCAGTAACTTGATCAGAGCCACTAATCCATTCATGAACTGTCATTTTTCTGGTACCTATCGGATAAGGATCTTGGGTGGACAAATCACCTGCATAAAAATTTGCACTGGCTAAGGTATTATCGTCTATAGTAAACACATAAGGCGTAGCCCCGGCCGGGCTTACAACATATATAAAGAAACCACATAATAAGACCAAACCTAATGATAAATTTTTCATAACCTCCCCCTTATTAATTTATTTCTTTAATATGTGAATCCAATAGATTACATGTTTGTTCTAGGTCCCGATATTTAGGGTTTTGGATAAAATTATATATGTCAATTTTTTTTATAAGACTGGAAAAGTAATCCAATTCATATTTATTAGTACTAAAAAATCGGCTTTGCATACTATTTTCGACAAAATGAAAAATGGCTTCGGACTTGGATAACTTTTCTATTTTGCTCTTTTCACCATTTAGTAAAAAATAAACGGCCTTTAACCTACCTTTCTGCTCTCTAACACCACCAGTAAGTTCATAAAAATATTTATCTTTAAGAGGATTCTTTTCATCTCTTATAAAGGAATTAGACATCTTTTGTGCTATTTTCTGAGTTAGCTGA
>JALXCD010000049.1 GCA_026991135.1 Deltaproteobacteria bacterium
CTTTCAGATTAGATCGGCTTTTTTTATTTTTAGATTAAATTTTTTTATGCAAATTTTTTTGTAAAAAAAGACTAAAAATGCCTTTTCATGAATTTTTCAAGCCTGTCATAGGCCTCATTTAATACCTCTTCTTCTGGCAGAAATACAAGTCTAAAGTGCGGTGTTTTGGGAAGGCTTCCAAAACCACTTCCATGGACTACTACTACACCGGTTTCTCTAATTAGCATCTTAACAAAATCTTTATCTTTTATATCTATTTCTATTCTGGGAAAGGCATAAAAAGCACCTTCTGGCTCCTGGCATGAGATTCCGGGAATTGCATTAAGCCTTTGAACAGTAAGGTCCCTTCTGCTTCTAAGCTTTTGGCGGGTCTCTTTTAGGTGGGATTGGTTACCGTTTAGTGCTACCGGAATGGCAAACTGCTTTGGGTGACTTGCACAAAGCCTTGCTCGGGCCAATTTTTTCATTGCCTCAGTATAGTCTTCAACCAATTCAGGTGCCCCGCTAATAATTGCCCATCCTATTCTAAAGCCTGGTGCCAAGTAGCTTTTTGAAAGGCCATTAAAGGTGACAACAGGGACATCATGATCAAGGGAGGCAATGCTGATATGTTCCTTTCCGTTTAGGATAAGTTTATCGTAGATCTCATCGCTCATGATGAGAAGATTGTATTTTTTTGCAAGCTCAATTACCTGAAGAAGGGTCTCTTTGCTGTAAACAGCCCCTGTGGGATTGTTGGGATTGATTAAAACAATGGCCCTGGTCTTTTCATCAATCTGGCTTTCCATGTGTTCAATGTCAGGGTGCCAGTGGTCATCTTCATTTAAAAGATAGGGCCTTGCTTCGCCAATAAGACGACTTAAGAGAGCATTATAGAGCGGATAACCAGGGGAGGGCACAAGGACATTTTCACCCTTATTTACTAAAGCAGAAAGGGCAAAGTCAATGGCCTCACTTGCACCTGTTGTAATTAGTATTTCATAGGGTTTTATGCCACGCCCTTCGGCCTCCTTTTTAATGGCCTCAATTGCCTCTGGTACACCTTCAGATGCACTGTAGCTTGTATGCATTTCAAGCATGGCCTTATAAGTGGCATCTAGAAGGTGCCTTGGTGTAGTGAATCCATAAAGAACTGGGTCGCCAATATTAAGATATATAAGGTCTCCACCCTGTTTTTGCCTTTTGTCTGCCTCTATAAGGATATCCCTTATGGCATATTCGATATATTCTGTCCTGTGAGATGGTTGGATTTTTTTTAGCATGGTCTTAATTAGCCCTCAAAGTCAACTGCTTTCAAAAGGTTATGTTTTCACCCATTTAAATGAGTTGTCAACCTGTTTTTTTAAATTTAAAAGGAGTATGTTTTTTGAAAAATACATAAATTTAATATAATCATCGAATTTTAGGAGAAACAGATGAAAAAGGCCTGGCCCCCGTGGCCCAAAAATAGTTTTATTGCGGATTTTCATATACATTCAAAGTATAGCAGGGCCACCAGCAGGGAAATGGAGCCCCTTGGAATAAACAAAATTGCCAAGCTCAAGGGAATAAAGGTTGTCGGAACTGGAGACTTTACTCATCCTGGATATTTAAGGGAATTAAAAGAAAAGCTCGAGCCTATAGGAAATGGCCTTTTTGTATGTAAAGAAGATCCAGAAGGTACAAGATTTATTTTGACTGCTGAGGTCTCAAATATCTTTACCCAGGGTGGCAAAAACAGAAGAATCCATACAGTCATTTTTGCCCCTGATTTTGAGGTGGTTGAGGAAATTCAGGCACGTCTTAAACAGATTGGAAACATTAGCTCAGATGGAAGGCCAATCTTTGGTTTCCCGGTAAAGGAACTTGTAAGGCTTGTGATGGAGGCAAGTCCTGAGTGTTTTGTCGTCCCTGCCCACATCTGGACACCATGGTTTTCCCTTTTCGGGGCAAAATCCGGATTTGACTCCATTGAAGAATGTTTTGAGGAGGAGACCAGACACATTTATGCCCTTGAAACAGGTCTTTCATCAGATCCCCAAATGAATTGGCGCCTTTCCTGCCTTGACTCCTATACCCTTGTTTCTAACTCAGATGCTCATTCTCCCTGGAAACTTGGGAGAGAGGCCAATGTCTTTTCGTGTGAAATAAGCTATAATGCCATAATCCAGGCAATGAAGGAGCCAAGCCTTGGTTTTTTGGGAACCATAGAGTTTTTTCCAGAAGAGGGAAAATACCACTTTGATGGCCACAGGAGTTGTGGTGTTTCCCTTTCACCTAAGGAGACAAAGGCACTTTCTGGTATCTGCCCTGTTTGTCAAAGGCCCTTGACAATTGGGGTCTGTCACAGGGTAGAGGACCTTTCAGATAGGCCTGAAGGCTTTGTCCCTGAAACCGCCCTTCCAAACTGTCACCTAGTGCCCCTTGAAGAGATCATTGCAGAGGTCTTTGGTGTAAAGAGCATAACAAAGAGGGTGAGAAAGGAATATCTTTCTGCCCTTAAGATGCTTGGAACAGAATTTGACATCCTTCTCTGGAAGGATAAAGAGGAACTTTTAAGTGTCTTGCCCAAAGAGGTGGTAGATGGCATTATCTCCATGAGAGAAGAAAAGGTGAGTGTAATCCCGGGCTTCGACGGGGTCTATGGAAGGATAAGCACCATTTCCAAAAGAGAAGGCGGCCCCAGGGGTCGTAAAACCCAAAAGAAAAAGGGGAAAAACCCAAGGCAAAAGTCGCTTTTTTGAAATTATGGCCCTTTCCAAAAAAGACTCATATTAGCCCCTATGTGAGCTTAAGTTCTTTTTCTATTTAAGTTTATTAGAGGACCACCCATATTAAAAAGCCCCTTATTTTAAAAGACTATCTTGCCTATAATAATTTCGTGAATCTTTATTGTATCACGAATTCGTGATATTTTATTAAAAATATGAAACTTGAAGGTGCGTTATGAAAACAAAAAATGTGACTATTTCTTTGCCTGAACCACTATGTCAAAAGATCAGGAATTTTGCTGACAGAGAGGGCAAAAGTCTGTCTGGCCTGATTAAGGAACTTTTAGAAAATTTTTTTGATGAAAAGGGAAGGTTGCAATCGGCTCACGAAGAAATTAGGAAGATAGCCCTTGAATACCAAGGAGAAATGCAATCATGGAAAAGGGAGGATTTATATGAGATATAGGGCCTTTTTCGATACCAATATCCTTGCATATGAATTCGACAATTCGGCCATTCAAAAACAGAAGGTTTCACGTGAACTGCTGGACAATTGGCGTCCTTCTGGTTTCTTTGTGATTTCTACACAGGTGTTGCAGGAATTTTTTGTGGTCCTTACGAAAAAATTTCGCCCTTCATTTCCATATAAGAAGGCCCAACAACTTATCAAAATGTATTCACAATATAATGTCTATACAAACAGCCCAGATACCATATTGAAGGCTGTAGAACTGTCTGAACAAAATAGGCTTTCTTTCTGGGATTCTTTGATTCTAGCAGCCGCCATTGAGTCTGGTTGTAGAATCCTATTTACCGAGGACATGAACCACGGTCAGCAAATAGAAAATATAAAAATTGTTAATCCCTTTATTGAAGGTAGATGAAAGTTCATTACAGTCGTAAGGCTAAGACATTTTCAAAACTAGAAAGAGCTATATTACAAATTTTTCCTTAAACTTTGGGTAAATGACCTCTGTTCTTGGCAAGGCCCTTTTTAGGGTCTTTATTAGGGCATTTGATGAATTTGGTTCTCCATGCACCACAAAGATCTTTTTGGGTCTTGCCCTTTTTGCATAGTTTATGAGGTTTGTCCTGTCTGCATGGGCAGAAAAGCCATTTATGGTGTAAATTTTTGCCCTTACAGATATTGGTTCTCCAAATATTTTTACCTCCTTAGCACCATCTACTAGTCTTCTTCCCAGGGTGCCCTGGGCCTGAAAACCTACAATTATTACTGTGGTGTTCTCCTTCCAAAGATTGTGCTTAAGATGGTGTTTGATCCTTCCTCCTGTCATCATTCCACTTCCTGCAAGTATTATCTTTGGCCCTGGAATATTGTGTATGGCCTTGGACTCTTCTGCAGTTTCTGTGAAATAAAGACCAGGGAATTTAAAAGGAGATGTGATTTTTTTGCTTGGATGCTTAAAGGATTCGTGATTGCAATAGTCACAGTGTTTTAGAAAAATCCTTGTAAGGTTTATGGCAAGGGGACTATTTAGAAATACAGGGACCCTTTTTGAAAGGATCCCTTCCCTTTTCATCCTCCCAATGTGAAAGAGTATTTCCTGGGCCCTTTCAAGGGCAAAGGTGGGAATAAGAACCGTTCCCTTTCTTTTTACAGTGCTTGTTATTGCCTCTTTAAGCTCCTCTACTGAGGATTCATAGGATCTATGATCTCTGTCTCCATAGGTGGATTCCATAATAAGGACATCTACATCCCTTTCAGGGGGCTCAGGGTCATAGACAAGGGGACGGCCTCCATCCCCAAGATCCCCTGTAAAAAGAAGCTTTTTTCTTTTTCCTGCCTTGTCTCTATATTCGACTACAATTTGGGATGAACCAAGGACATGCCCTGCCTCATTTAAGTGAAAGGTTACATGGATGTCAGGTGCAATTTCCACCCTTTTCCCATAGGGAATTCCTTTTTCAAAAAGCTCCATTGAGAAATAGACATCTTCAAGGTCAAAAAGGGGCTCTTTTACGTCTATTCCTGCACGGGTAAGCCTTCTTCTTTTCCACAAAAATTCCTCTTTTTGCACATGGGCGGCATCCATAAGTATCAAAAGGGAGATGTCAATGGTGGGCGGGGTACAGTAGATCTTTCCGGAAAATCCCCTTTTTTGAAGAAGGGGGATCCTTCCACAGTGATCAAGGTGGCCATGGCTTAAGATCATGGCATGAATTTTAGACGGATCAAATCCAAACCCTTCATAGTTCAGCTTTTCGAGTTCCCAAGGACCTTGAAACTGGCCTGCATCAAGAATTATTCTCTTTTTTCCAAATTGCAGAAGGTGGCAGGAACCTGTAACTGTCTGGGCAGCACCAAAAAATTGTATTCGAGCCATTTTTAAATCCTTTCTATTTTAGGTGGGTGAATACCAATGTCTTTTTAGGGCATCTTTTTAAAATTGTCCATATAAAGAGAAAAAGTGGCCATGTTGAGCCTTGATTTCTTAATGTGAAAAATAGAACTCCTTGACGAAAAAAGAACAGTATAATAAAGATAAAAAATAGTTCGTTAGGGGAGCCTGGGTGAACTAGGCTGAGAGGTTGGCTAGTCTGCCAACGACCCTTAAACCTGACCTGGGTAATGCCAGCGTAGGGAAACGACTTTTTAAAATTTCTGCCAAAGGATTTTAAAAGGCCGTCCCAAAGCTGGACGGCCTTTTTATTTTGTATCCAGGGCTTTGGAGGCTTATATGGCAACTTTATTAAAAGAACTTAGAAGGGGAATAATCCCCGAAAAATTGAAGGAACTTGCCAAAAAGGAAGGAATCGAGGTTGAAAGGCTTGCAGCCAATATCCTTAAGGGCACGGCCGTGGTTCTTGGCTACAGGAGCCAGAGGGGGACCATGGTGGTTGGCCAGGGTGTAAGGACTAAGGTGAATGCCAATATTGGGGCAAGCACCCTCACATCCAACCTTGACTATGAAAGGGAAAAGCTCAAGGCAGCCCTTAGAGCAAAGGCAGATGCAGTTATGGATCTCTCCCTGGCAGATAACATCAAGGAGATTAGGACTGCCATACTCGAAGAATCAACTGTCCCTATTGGAACCGTGCCAATCTATGAAGAGGCGACAGCAGCCCGGATAAAAAGAGGTGCAGTTATCAAACTTGATGTAGATGAGTTTTTTGAAATCATCGAGGCCCAGATGGAAGAGGGTGTGGATTTTATAACAGTCCATTGCGGGATCACAAAGGAGCTGATTGAAAAGTATCCGCCTGAACTTCGCCTTGAAGGGATTGTGTCAAGGGGAGGGGCAATTACAGCAGCCTATATCAGAAGTACTGGTAAGGAAAACCCCCTTTATGAGCATTATGACAGGCTCCTTGATCTATCTGAAAAGTATGATTGTGTCCTTAGTCTTGGAGACGGAATGCGTCCTGGGGCACTTTACGATGCATCCGATAGCCTTGAGATTGGAGAACAGGAGGTCTTAGGTGAGCTACAGAAAAGGGCCTTTGATAGAGGTGTTATGACCATGATTGAAGGGCCTGGGCATGTGCCACTTCATCTTGTGGAAAAGTCTGTAAAACGAATTAAAAGGCTTACTAAAAATGCCCCTCTTTATCTTCTGGGACCAATCGTAACAGATGTTGCACCAGGGTATGACCATATAACTTCTGCCATTGGGGCAAGTGTGGCTGGCATGTCAGGTGCTGACTTTATCTGTTATGTGACACCTTCCGAACACCTCGGCCTTCCAACTGTTCAGGATGTATTTGATGGTGTGATAGCAGCTAGAATTGCTGCCCATGCCGCTGATATTGCAAAGGGTCTAAGGGACGCAATTGACTGGGACAATGAGCTTTCAAGGGCAAGAAAGGCTCTTGATTGGGATAAGCAGATTGCCCTTTCCATTGATCCTGAAAAGGCAAAAAGGGTTAGGGAAGAGCGTTCAGGCCAGGGTGCATGCACCATGTGTGGCGAATATTGTGTCTTTTTGGTTCTAAAAGAGCAAAAGTAATAAAAAGGTCTAAAAGGAGTAGTCAGAATATGAGAGAGATTGATATTACAAGGGGAATAGTCGAAAATCATGTGAAAAGCCTTGAAAAGGCCTATGAGAGTGATGTGGTTATAGTTGGTGGTGGTCCAAGTGGCCTTGTTGCAGGCGGCTATCTGGCACAAAAGGGATACAACATAACCATTCTTGAAAAAAGGCTTGCCCCGGGAGGAGGCATCTGGGGCGGAGGAATGGGGTATAAATTCGTCATCATTCAAGATGAAGCAAAGGGAGTTCTAGATGACTTTAATATTCCTTCAACTCCCTATAAGGATTCTTACCATGTGGTTGATTCTATAACCTTTGCATCAGGTCTGATTTTTGAGGCCACAAAGCGAGGTGTCAATATATTCAACCTTACAGTTTGTGAAGACCTTCTTGTTAGGGACGGAAGGGTAGTTGGGGTAGTTGTTAATAATAGCCTTACCCAACTTAACCAGCTACCTGTTGATCCAATAACCTTTGAGGCAAAGGCAGTGGTGGATGCAACAGGCCATGACCATGATGTCGTGAGGGTGTTTTCCAGAAAGAATGATGTGACTTTGAATACCCCAACTGGCAAACCAATGGGTGAAAGGAGCATGTTTGCAGAAACTGCCGAAAAGGCAGTCGTAACAAACACGAAGGAGGTTTATCCTGGGCTTTTTGTATGTGGTATGTCCACAGCTGCTGTCTATGGCGGCTTTAGGATGGGGCCAATCTTTGGCGGAATGCTTCTTTCTGGTAAAAAACTGGCTGGACTTTTGGAAGATGCCTGTAAAAGATAAAGAATTCAAGGGGGTTACGGCCCCCTTTTTTATTATCCCTTCCAAGTTTTATTCCATCTAATTTCCCCCGTTTTTTTAAAAATTCAGTTTTTTTAATCTGGTGGACAATTAATTTTAAAGATATTATATGAAACTTAATAATTGATATCTTTTTTAAGGTATCGATTTAGGTACACTTTTAGCCAATTCAATATAAAGTTAGGATATCTGGTAATATCTTGTGAGGAAATTAAAGATTATAAATACTTCCTTTATATTCTTTAGCATTTTTCAAATAATATTCTTTTTATCCTGCCAAGAGGTTTTTTCTTCTGAAGTTCTTAATAAAAGCAATAGAAAGAGGACAGTTGTAATTATAAGGTACAGGATTGAGCCAAATTTTTTCTCAACGGTGGTAAGGGGTCTTAAAAAAGGTCTTTCCAAAAGGGGTTATATTGAGGGGAAAAATGTAAGATTTATTGATGTTCTTACAGATACTGCAGATGAAAAATCCATCCCTTTAGTAATTGAGACAGTCAAAAGATATCAAAATATCGCTGATCTTTTTGTAACCTGTGGCTGGATTTCCATGTGGGCCCGAAAGATATTAAAGGGAAAGGAAATCCCACAGCTTTTTTGTCCGGTGCTAAAGTCTGTGGCCCTAAAGATGTTAACCTCTGTTGAGTGTAAGCCAGGGACAAATCTTAGTGGTGTCTATCTCATGTATCCACCTGAAAAACTTCTCAGAATCTCTAGGCTTATTCTTCCAAAGGCAAAGGTTTATGCCTATGTCTATGATTCTAGGATTCCTGCCGATTCCATTTTTAAACTTGCATTTCAAGGTCTTACACCACGAAAAATGCATGGTTTTAAAGTGATTTTTCTGGATCTTTCAAAGGGTGTAGAAGAGGTCCTTAAAGAGATGAAGGCAAAAAAGGTGGATGTATATGGTGGAATAGTTGGTGCCTTTAAGACAAGAAGGGAACTGAATTTTGCAAACATCCCGATGATTACTGCTCTTACACTTGATGTAGAAAGAAAAGACATACCTTTATATGTAAAGGGTAGTAATATATTGGCCGGACTTTTTGATCCCTTTAGCTATTGTGGTCATGAAGCAGGAAAGATGGCAGCCGATATCTTTGAAGGAAAAAAGACCATATATGAAATGAGGCCAAGGCCTGCAAGACAGGTGGCCTTTATAAACATGAAGTGTGCCAAAAGACTTGATATTTACGTTCCTTTTAGGGCATTGGAGGCAGTAGATCTTGTGGTCAGATAGAAAGGATGACTTCAAAAGGGCTGGAAAATGTCTTTTTTGGCTTCGTCCACGCTCTTTAGGTGAATATTTTCCAACAATAATAACTTCCCTGATTTTAATCCTAAGCCTTCCTCTTTTTATATCTGGTATCATCCTAATGGAGGGCATAATTAAGGATTACGGTCAAAGCCTTCTGAAAAACCATCTCAATGATTTAGTAAAAGATGTAGATAGACGGTACAAAACCTTAAAAAGGGTAGGGCTTGAAGACAGTGTTGAGCACCAGGAAGAGATAAAAAGGATTTCTTTAGAGGAATTTTCAAAATACCGTTTTGGCAAAAGTGGCAGGGTGTTTGTGGTAAAAAGGGATGGAGAACTTCTTCTTGCAAATAGTTATATCAATAAAGGAAGGGCAGACCTTAGTGATTTTTTGGATGTCTTAAAGGAGACACAAAAGACAAAGGATCTTTTGGAATTTCAAATAGATGGCACCTCCCTTATTGCAACTTTTATTTATTATCCAAGATGGAAGAGCTTTATTGGGATAAGCATAAAAAAATCGGAGCTCTTTGCTGCAAAAAATAAATTTATATTTATTAATGGAATAACAGTCCTTGTAACTATTCTTATCAGTCTTCTTTTTTTTAAGAATCTCCAAAACACAGTCATTTTCCCAATACTGAGGCTTTCAAGGTTTGCTGATTGTGTGACAAAAGGTCAATATGAAGTCAATCTACCTGGTGAATTCAAATTTGAACTTGAGCTTTTGAGAAACAGTTTCTTGAGAATGCTCAGCTCCCTAAGGGAAAAGATTGAAGAGTCAAATAGGCAGCTTAAGATCATTAGTGATCGTGAAGCTAAACTTAAGACAGCCTTACAAGCCCTCAAAAATGAAAAGGAAAGACTTTCAATTACACTTAAGAGTATTGGGGATGGGGTTATTACTACAGACACCAGCGGAAAGATAGAGCTTATGAATGAAGTGGCAGAAAGACTCACTGGTTGGAAGTGGCAAGATGCCTATGGAAGGCATTTAAGTGAGATATTTAGGATATTTGATGAAAAGACAGGTAATCCTTTTCCTGATCCAGTTGCCAAGGTGATTAATAAGGGTAAGGTGGTTGAGCTATCAAATAACTCCGTATTGATTTCAAAAGATGGGACAAAAAGATTAATTGTAGATAGTGGTGCTCCTATTCGAGATGTAAATGGCAATATCCTTGGAGTTGTTCTTGTTTTTCGAGATGTTACTGAAAGAAGAAAGATGGAAAAAGAGCTTTTAAATATGGAGAAGCTAAGGGCAGTTGGAATACTGGCTGGCGGAATAGCACATGATTTTAATAATATCCTTACGGCAATTCTTGGAAGCATAAACCTTGTTTCTTTATCTAAAAATCTTTCAAACAGGGATCGAGATATATTGAAACAGGCTGAATCTGCGTGTATGAGGGCAACGTCTCTTACAAAACAGCTTTTGACCTTTGCAAAGGGCGGTGCGCCCATAAAAGAGACCCAACGTCTAGAGGATATAGTTATTGATTCTGCTAAATTTATTCTAAGAGGAAGTGGTATAAAGCTTGATATTGATATTTCAAAGGACCTTTGGTGGGTAGATGTGGACAAGGGTCAGTTTAGCCAAGTTATTCAAAACATAATATTAAATGCCAAAGAGGCCATGAAGGATAAGGGAACTATAAGGATTTCAATGAAAAATTTAGGCTCATATAGACCTACTGGCCATAAAAAGGAGAGGGATTGGGTCCTAGTTACCATAAGGGACAGTGGGCCAGGTATTCCAGAAGATATCATTTCCAATATTTTTGAGCCCTATTTTACCACAAAGGAGACTGGAAGCGGCCTCGGTCTTGCCATTTGTCATTCTATTGTGACCAAACACGATGGTGTTATTGAGGTATGTAGCAGGGAAGGCGAGGGTACAACTTTTAGGATCCTACTTCCAAGATCTATGGCAAAGGAGGGCTATAAACAGGTTGAGGAACTGGAGAAAGAGCCTCTCAAAGTTTCAGGTTCTCCAAAGAGGATACTTCTTGTAGATGATGAAGACATAGTAAGAGAGATGGCCAAGGAGATGTTAAAGGGTCTTGGATATGATGTAGTAGATGCCGATAGTGCAACCAACGCTCTTAAGATTTTTAAGGATGCTATAAAAGAAAATCATCCTTTTGATTGTGTAATAACAGACCTTACGATGCCTGGAGAAATGGGGGGTAAGGAATTAATGGAAGCCCTTAAAGAACTTGATAAGAAGGTAAGAATTATTTTATCCAGTGGATATGGCGACACCTCTTTTTTGGCAGATTACGAAAAGAATGGATTTTCTGCCATTCTCACCAAACCTTATCGGCTAACAGAACTAGATAACACCATTAGAAGAGTGCTGGCATAATCTTTTTAAAAACATTTTATAAACAAAAAAAGGGAGCTTATGCTCCCTATTGTTTTTAAGATTGGCGTCCCCGAGGGGATTTGAACCCCTGTTGCCGGCGTGAAAGGCCGGTGTCCTGGACCGGGCTAGACGACGGGGACGTGGTGGGCCGTGCTGGACTCGAACCAGCGACTCTCTGCTTAAAAGGCAGATACTCTACCAACTGAGTTAACGGCCCTTTAAACCTTGGGCCCTACCTGTTCACCTGAATGCTCAGGTCTCAACAGGTGGCGATAAATATCATAGTTATTTTTTAATGTCAAGCACCAAGGCCTAAATAATTGTAAGATTTTGTTCCGGGCCGGTCAAGCGAATGGCACCATTTTTTTCTACCAAAAAGGTATCCTCTAAACCTATGACACCCTCATCTGGAAGAATAATCTTTGGCTCAATAGCAAGTACCATTCTTTCTTCAAGTTCCATTTTATTTCCCCTTGATAGAAAGGGATATTCATCGAGTTCTATACCAAGGCCATGTCCAATAAAAGAGACCCGATCTGCGCCTATTCCCATAAAGTTTTCATTGAGCCCTCTTTTTTCCATAAATTCAATTGAAAATTCATAAAGCTCTTCACAGACTGCACCAGGCCTTAGCATTTCATGTAATTTATCCATTAGTTCCTTAATGTAGAGAAAACACTCGCTCACTTTTTTGGAAGGTCTTCCTAAGACAAAGGGTCTTGTGACATCACAACAATAGCCCTTGGCCCAGCCTCCAATGTCGATGCTTACAACCTCCCCTTTTTTGATTCTTTTAAAGGATGCACCCATCCCAAAGGCGGGATGGGGACCTTTTCCACCAACTGGGGTGGACGTCCATGATGGAATGGCTCCACTTGAACCTGAAACAATCTGCCCCATTCCAATCTCCTGGTTCCACATCCTCATTCTTAAAATACCAGGGTGTCCGAGGCGCCTCATTTGGGCCTCAACAAGGCTTGAAAGTTCTAGTTCACTCATCCCTGCCTTCAGGAACTCCGGTACCTTTTTAAGGGCCTCCTCAGCCATTTTGGAAGCTGCTTTTATGCAATGAATCTCGCCTTCATCCTTGTTTTTT
The DNA here is from genome assembly GCA_026991135.1 of Deltaproteobacteria bacterium. Lineage (GTDB taxonomy): Bacteria > Desulfobacterota > Dissulfuribacteria > Dissulfuribacterales > QOAL01 > JAADCZ01. The sequence continues at coordinate 12,205 of JALXCD010000049.1, forward strand.
CTTAGAAACCTTATAAGCCTTGAGATGTCTTTAGTCTTTGCTTTGGGCCAAAGCGATTGATATTTAAGAAATAATCCTGCTGGTAAGACATCTAATTCAAGGCCAAGGGTATCAATATTAGAGAATCCGAGCCCTCTAATTATTCCTTCAAGCTGACTTAAACTCTTTAAGGCCGAGATATTTTTTAGAGGTGACTCTTCCTTTGCCCTTTTAAGGCTTCTATAAACGTATAGATGAGCTTCTCCAGCCTTGGGTATGAAAAGATGCGCATCCTGAACGGTCCCTGTAAAATAGAAAAGGTCTGCATTTTGTCTTATGAGAGCTAGGTCTATCCCATTTTCTTCCAAAATAGCTTGGAATTTTTTTATCCTCTTCGAGTAAGGCATTGTTAGTTTGGTTAGGCTTAACCTTTAATAACTCCTGTCTTTCCAACTGGCCCCTTTTCCAAGATAATAATTGATTGCAGAAGACCATGTCATACAAAGATAAAGAAACGCTACAAAGGGCAAAGTAATGGCTATAAATGGGTTTTGGCCATAGTAAAAAAGGGTTGGCAAATAGGAAAGTGACATGAGAAAAAGGGTCAGAAGGCCCTTTAAAAATAGGCCTTTAATAAAAAGTCCTGCCAAAGGGACAATAAAGGCTATGAACATGATAAATGTTACAAATATTAGTAAAAGGGGGTTAAATTTTAGCTGGCTGTATGCAGTTCTTGCAACCATGTTCCAGATGGTTGAAAAGCGTTCATACTTCCTAAGGCTAATCACATCCTTGGTAAGTCCAATAAATGTCTTTGCACCTTCCCTTTTGACCTTTTTTGCCAGAGTACAATCGTCAATTAGTGCATTCTTCAGGGATGAAAAGCCCCCAACCTTTTCCAATAAATCTTTTTTTGTAAGGATGAATCCACCGGCTGCTGCCGCAACAGGAACCCTCTTTTTATTGGAAAGGGAGAATGGATAAAGTAGCTTAAAAAAATAGATGAAGGCTGGCATAAATAGTCTTTCAAGGATGTTTTCCATTCTTAGCCAGGCCATAAGGGACAAAAAAGAAATACCTTCGTCTTTCATCTTCTTTAATGCGGTTGAGACAATGCCAGGTTTAAGAAGGATATCTGCATCAAGTAGCAAAACATATTTTGTTTTTACATACTTAAGCCCTTGTTCAAGTGCCCAGAGCTTTCCACTCCAGCCCGAAGGTAATTTTTCTCCCTTTAAAAGAATGTCTCTATCATCAAGAATTTCTTTACAGATTGAATAAGTATTGTCGCTTGAACAATCATCAATAACTACAATCCGGATATCTTTTCCCTGGCGTTTTACTCCTTTAATACACTGACTAATGGTTGCTTCTTCATTTCTTGCAGGGATAAGGACCGTTAGGTCATCAAGGAAAGCATCCACATTTTTGGGTTTTGAACAAAGATTTTCGGTTGTAAGCCAGGGATGCCAGGGAAGAAATATGATTGCAAGCCAGATAATGAGTCCAAAAAGGCTTAAAACTTCAAACACCTTTAATCAGAGCCAATGGGCCATAGTCTTTTCCACCAGGGCCTTTCCTCTTCAGGAGGAGAGGTTTCTTCTTTAGTTTTCATATAATCATCCAGATGTTCCACCAAGTCTTTATTTTCAGCAAGTATCTTTATTGCCTTTTCATAGACAGGTGTATCAGGATATAGGATTACAATATTTTCAAGACGCCTTAGACCCTGCATTAGGTGATCTGTCCTGAAATACCACTGTGCCACTACATATTCGTGCTCTGCCAAAAGGGCCCGCCCTTCCTTAATACGTTTTTGGGCCTCGATGGTAAAGGGGCTATTCGGATATCTCCTAATAAGACGCGTATAGGTCTCAATCATCTTGTGAGTGCTAGTCTGATCTCTGTCCGGGGTATCCATCAAATGATAGTAACAACTGCCAATTTGGAATATTACATAGGGGATGGCATTATTTGTGGGGTGAAGATTTTCAAAATCTTTGTAGAGGGGGATGGCCTCTTCGTAAAGACCTTGATAATACTTACAATCTGCAAGTCTCAGTTCTGCTACCGTAGCATAGGGGCTGAAGGGATACCTATCCCTAATCTTTTTAAATTCCTCTTCTGCCAGAAGGTATCGGCCGATTTCAAAATAGTGCATGGCCTTTGCCGTAAGTTGAGCCTCTGGTTCAACTGGCCCTTCTTCCTCAGGCCTTGGTGAAAAGATATTTTTAAGCCAAGAATCTTTGCCGGAACAGGCAGAAATAGAACCTATGGAAATTACAATAAACAGAAAAAGAACGGCCTTTGCCAGGTGATTGATTTTTTTCTTTATCATTCTAGATCGTGTTGAACAGCAAAGGCTGCTGTTGCGCCTTCTGCCACTGCCGTAATTATCTGTAAAAGTGGCTTGGATCTGCAATCCCCTGCTGCATAGATACCCTTTAAGCTAGTCCTCATCCATTCGTCGGTCTTTATAAAGTTTCTGTCATCAAGTTTGACAAGGTCCTTAACCAGGGTTGTATTTGGCTCGATTCCAATAAAGATAAAGACACCCTGAACAGATAGGTCGCTTATGGCCCCTGTCTTTACATGCCTTATCCGGACGCCTTCAACCTGATTTTCTCCAAGTATCTCTTCTACCACACTATCCCAGATAAATTCAATCTTTGGGTTGGAAAAGGCCCTTTCCTGAAGAATCTTTACTGCCCTAAGCTCATCTCGCCTGTGGATGACATATATCTTTTTGGCAAACTTGGTGAGAAAAATTGCCTCCTGAATCGCACTGTCTCCTCCTCCAACAACTGCCACTTCTTGATCTCTAAAAAAGGGGCCATCACAGGTTGCACAATAGGAAACCCCCTTCCCAGTGAGCTTCCTTTCACCTTTTACTCCAAGATTTCTGTGGGTTGCCCCTGTAGCGACTATGACTGTCTTTGTTTCTATCCTTTCGCCATTTGAAAGGATTACAACAAAGCCATGGCCTTCCTTTTTTATTTCACTGACCTCTCCATTTTTTATTTCAACAGCAAATTTTTTGGCCTGTTGGGACATCTTGTCAACCAACTCGAAACCAGTGATACCATCTGGAAAGCCAGGATAGTTTTCCACAAAATCTGTTACAAGGACTTGTCCACCAGGGCTAAGCTTTTCAAGCAAAAGGCCCTTTAACTGGGCCCTTCCTGCATATAAAGCAGCAGCTAGGCCTGCCGGCCCTCCGCCGATTATCAATACATCAAGCATGTCTATACAACTTTACTGAGAGCAGTTTCAATTACTGCCTTGCCAACAGCACCTGTGATTTGCTCAACAACAATTCCATCTTTAAAAAGGATCAAAGTAGGAATAGCCCTTATGCCATAACGGCCGGGTGTTGCAGGGTTTTCATCAACATTCATCTTTGCAATCTTGACCTTTCCATCATATTCCTCAGCAAGCTGATCGATTACCGGTGCAATTGCCCGACATGGCCCACACCAGGCAGCCCAAAAATCCACTAGCACAGGAAGCTCAGCCTTAAGAACAGATTCTTCAAAATCGTTGTCCGTAACCTGGATAATTTTTTCACTTGCCATTACTTATTCTCCTTTTGAAAAATTTTTCCTTTTGAATGGTGGAAATTTAGGATAGCTTTATTTAGGTGTCAAGAAATTAAACTGTTAACCCCTGGGTATCTCTAAAAATTGTTGAAAGTACATCTAGAGTAAATTTTCTATATCCCCCAGATATTCAATTGGAATAACCTCTAGCCCCTTGGGAATTTTGAGCCCCTTGAGCCCTGAGCTAGGAAGAATACATCTTTTTAGCCCCATCCTTTTGATTTCATTTATCCTGATCTGACAGTTTGAAATAGACCGTATTTCACCTGTAAGCCCAACCTCGCCAAATATAGCAGTATCGTGGCTTATTGGTTGCTCTTTAAGACTTGAAAGAATTGCGCAAATAAGCGGTAAATCGCTTGCTGTTTCAACTATCTTAAATCCGCCTACTACATTTACGAAAATATCCTTGTCATAAAGGGTTATCCCAAGGACCTTTTCACTTACTGCTATCAAAAGGGCTAGCCGGTTGGCATCCACCCCGGAGGTTGTCCTTCTTGGCATAGCCAAAAAGGAATGATTTACAAGAGTCTGTATTTCTATAAGTATTGGGCGCGTTCCTTCAAGACAGGGAACAAGGACTGAGCCAGAGACCAGTTTTTTCCGGTCTGCCATAAAAAGATTTGACGGGTTTTTTACTTCCCTAAGCCCTTTATCCCTCATTTCAAACACACCAATTTCATGGGTCGGGCCGAATCTATTTTTTACAGTTCTTAGAATCCTAAAGGCCTGAGTCCTATCGCCTTCAAGATAAAGGACAGTATCAACAAGGTGTTCAAGGGCCTTTGGTCCGGCTATGGAACCTTCTTTTGTCACATGGCCAATGATAAATACAGGTATGGAAAGACCCTTTGAAACCTCCATGAGCCTTGCGGTTACTGCTCGGATCTGTCCAATACTTCCTGGTAAAGAGCCAATTTCAGGTGAATACATGGTCTGGATAGAATCTATTGCAAGACAATCAGGAGCCATTTTTAGTATTTCAGACATCAAGGCCTCAATATTGGGCTGGCATATGACAAATATATCCTCATCTACCCCAAGGCGTTTTGCCCTAAGCTTGATCTGGGTTGCAGACTCCTCACCAGAACAATAAAGGACCTTAAGCCCCTTTTTTGATAGGCTTGATAGTGCCTGAAGAAGAAGGGTGGACTTTCCAATGCCTGGCTCTCCGCCAAAAAGACATAAAGAGCCTGGAACAACCCCTCCTCCAAGGACCCTGTCAAATTCTGAAATCTCTGTAAGATACCTTTCAAACTCCTTTGTTGCATCAATTTCAGAAAGTTTTAAGGGGACATTTTGAAAATTATGTGATGTATCTTTTTCTCTAGGAACCTCTTCTATAAAGCTATCCCAGGAGCCGCATTCAGGGCACTTTCCAAGCCATCTTAATGACCGAAATCCACATCCTTCGCAGATGAAGGCCCTTTTTTCATCCCTTTTTTTCTTTGGAGTTTCCACTTATTACTCTTCCCTTTCAGGATTTGGCAAAAATATCAAAACACTGGCCCCGCCAAGCCTGCTTTTTCCAAGGGTAATTTCACCTTTTAGGGCATCAACAAGCCTTTTTACAATGGCAAGGCCAAGGCCTGTGCCCTTTGTCTTTGTGGTATAAAAGGGCTCAAATATTGAATTTCTTTCCTTTTCCGGAAAGCCCTTTCCTGAATCATCCACCCTTAGGGTAAGGCCGTCTTCATCAGCGCAAATGGACACATGTATCTTTTTTTCCCCTTCCTTTTCTCTTAGGGCCTCAATGGAATTCTGGATAAGGTTAATGAGTATTTGAAGAACCTTTCCTCTATCTGAAATGGCCTCTTTTCCTTCACAGTGGATTTCAAGTTCAATTTGGGGATTTCTTCCAAGAAAGCTTTTTTCAAGGTGGCTGCAAATATCTTTTATATCAAAATGTTCAATGAAAAGCCTTGTGGGCCTTGCATAGACTAGGAGATTTGATGTGAGCCTTTCTAGCCTTTCCACCTGTTCAACAACCACCTTCATGTCTTCTTTAAGATCAGGATCGGATGCATCTTCCATATATATCTGGGCAAAGCCCTTTATGGTGCTAAGCGGATTTCTTATTTCATGGGCAAGGACCGCTGCCATCTGCCCCAAGGCAGCCATCCTTTCTTTTTCAGAAAGATCAAGCTCAAGCTGGTAGTTTTTCTTCCATGCCCTTATGAAAAAAACAGCAAGGACCCACAAAAGGATGAAAGATGCCATTATCATTCCGAGCTGAAATCTGGCCTTCCTTTCAATGGAAAGGGCAGGGTAGGGGTGAAGGGCGACCCTCAGGCAAAAGACCTTAAGCCTTGGCAATTGCTTTATGGTATTTGGGGTTTCATGAGCAGTCATTTTTCTCAAAAAGGTTTGGCCTTCCCCTTGCGTGCTTTTATCCCCCAGGTGAAGCTTTATGGGAAAGTCCAGCAAAAAGACCTTTTCCCCTGTGGCAAGCCTTTCAAAATGGGTGATGATCCTTTCCTCATTAAACACCCGTCTTATGGCCTGGTCATCCATGCGTCTTCCAATGAGTTTTTGGTTTGAGTGGAGGATGCAGGTATGGTCCTTGTCAATAAGGGCAAGAAAGGCAAGGTATTCCCACCTGTCTGATGAAACAATGTCCGGGAAGAGATCAGGATTTAAGCCGAGCCTTTCAAGGGAAAATCCCAGGTTCACAGCAATGTCCGTTGCCCTTGTCTCCAGAAGGTGAAGGGAGCCTTCTATGGAAATCTTATAGGTCATATAGGCACTTATGGAGGCAACAATGGTAAAGAGCCCAAGAAGCACAATTACCGATAAAAGATACTTGTTCTGGAAGATGGAAGAATTTTTTTTGTGACCTTTTTGCATAATCTATTTATACGAAAAAAAGCCAATCTTGACCAGTAAGTTAGGTCTTATTAGTAGTAGCAACAAAAAACTTTTCAGGGGGAGACCATGTCCAAGAAAAAGATATTGGTGGTTGGTTCAGGTGGAAGGGAGCATGCCCTTTGCTGGAAGTTTGCCCAGAGCTCAAGAGTTGAAAGGGTATATTGTGCGCCTGGAAATGCAGGCATTGAAAGGCATGCAACCTGTGTCAATATCAGTGCCTCAGACCTTGACGGCCTTTTGAGGTTTGCTAAGGAAAATTCCATAGATATCACTGTGGTAGGGCCAGAGGCACCACTTGCCCAAGGGATTGTTGATAAATTTAAAGAAGAGGGCCTTATCTGTTTTGGCCCTGACAAAAAGGCGGCCCAGATAGAGGCAAGCAAGGTCTTTACCAAGGACCTTTTGTGGAAATACGGAATCCCTACAGGGAAATACAAGGTCTTTCAGGATGCAAAAGAAGCCTTTTCATTTGTGGAAAAGGAGACCGGAGTCCCTGTGGTTGTAAAGGCAGATGGCCTTGCTGCAGGAAAGGGCGTCATAATATGTCATAGTCTTGAAGAGGCCAAAAGGGCCATAGAAGACATAGTTGTAAATAAGGTCTTTGGAGGTGCAGGGGACAGGGTGATAATTGAAGAATTTCTTGAAGGGGAGGAGGCCTCCTTTATGGCCATTACTGACGGGGAAAATTGTCTTCCCCTTGCTACTTCCCAAGATCATAAGCCCGTCTTTGATGATGACAAGGGTCCGAATACAGGGGGAATGGGTGCCTATTCGCCAGCGCCAGTTGTTACTACAAAACTTTTTGACAAGATAATGGATGAGATAATAAGGCCAACCATAAAGGCCATGGCAAAGGAGGGAAGGCCATATAAGGGTGTTCTCTATGCGGGGCTTATAATAAAAAATGGAAAACCAAAGGTGCTGGAGTACAACTGCCGTTTTGGAGATCCAGAAGCCCAGCCCATCCTCATGAGGATGAAGACAGACCTTCTTGACGTGGTGGAGGCAGCCATTGAGGGAAAGCTTGATGCCCTTGATATATCCTGGGATGACAGGGCAGCCCTTTGTGTTGTTTTGGCATCAAAGGGCTATCCGGGCAAATATGAAAAGGGAAAGGTAATTCATGGGTTACATGATGTAGAGGAGATGAAAGACGTTTTTGTCTTTCATGCAGGGACAAAAAGGGACGAAAAAGGGCGCTTTGTTACTGCTGGAGGAAGGGTCCTTGGGGTTACGGCCCTTGGAAAAGACATAGTAGAGGCCATTCATCGGGCCTATGAGGCAGTAAAAAAGATAACCTGGGATGGTATGCATTATAGGACTGATATTGGCAAAAAGGCCCTTAAACACCTAAAGGGCCAGGGGCAGCCGATTGTCTCAATCATAATGGGGAGTAAAAGTGATCTTAAAGTTATGGAAAAGGCATCAAAAGTCCTTCATGAATTTAATGTGCCACATGAGGTTAAGGTCCTTTCTGCCCACAGGACACCGGCCCTTTTGACAGAGTATATAAAGGAGGCAAAGGAGCGCGGAATCAAGGTCATAATAGCAGGTGCGGGAATGGCAGCTCATCTTGCAGGTGCCATTGCTGCAAATACAACCCTTCCAGTGATTGGAGTTCCTATAGATTCAAGCTCTTTAAATGGTCTTGATGCCCTTTTGTCAACATGTCAGATGCCTCCAGGGGTCCCTGTTGCAACCATGGGAATTGGAAAGGCAGGGGCCAAAAACGCAGCCCTTTTTGCCGTATCTCTTTTGGCCCTTTCAAACGAGGCCCTTTCAAAGGCCCTTGATGAATTCAGAAAGGAGCAGGAGGAAAAGATAAAAAAGATCAATGAAAAGGACCTGTTAGTCTAAACTTTTTATGACCAAAAGCCATATACAAAATGCCATTAAAGAGGCGGCAGAAGTTATAAAAAAAGGAGGGGTTTGTGTAATCCCTACTGAGACTGGCTATGGCCTTTCCGCCTCTATTTACAATGAAGATGCCCTAAGACGCATCTTTGAAATAAAAAAAAGGCCCTTTCACAAACCCCTTCTGATCCTTGTAAATTCTATAAAGGACGCCCCGGTTGATCTTTCAAGAATTTCACCAATGGCCAAAAGGCTTATGGAACGATTCTGGCCAGGGCCACTGACACTTTTACTTCCAGCAAAAGGGGGCATAAGTGAGTTTTTGACTGCCGGAACTGAAAAGGTAGGCGTAAGGATTTCCGATAACGAAATTGCCCAAAGGCTTATAAACGAGGTCAAATGCCCAATTACTGCAACAAGTGCAAACCTTTCTGGAATGGGCCTTCCAAAGACCATCGAAGAGGTGAAAAGACAGCTTGTTAACCCGCCCCCTGACTATTTTCTAGACGGTGGAAAGATAAAAGAAGGTCCTCCTTCTACAATTGTTGGCATTGAAAATGACCACATTGAGATAATAAGAGAAGGTGCCATCAGGAAAGAAGATATTCTCGCCTTATGTTAGAAAGGGCGTTTTTAATATTTCCCTTGACCTTTCTATTAAGGCTATAGATTTCCTTAAGTATCTGTCTCATTTTGGCCCTATTTGTGTTTTGAGAAGATGGACATTCATTTTTACACACTGGAAGTCCGAGTTCTTTGGCAAGCCTTGTTATCTTTTCCTTTTCCACAAGCGCCAGAGGACGGATAATGGTTATTAGCCCCTTAAACATCTCCTGTTTCGGGACCATGGTGCTTGTTTCACCGCTAAAGCAGATATTCATGAAAAAGGTTTCGATGAGATCGTCGAGGTTATGTCCAAGGGCAATCTTGTTGCAGTTAAGTACCTGAGTAAGCTCAAATAGCCTTTTTCTGCGGTTCCAGGAACAAAGAAAACAGGGGCTTTTCCCCTGATTTAATTTTCCGTGTGCAAAGGGTCCAAAGTCTGTCTCTTCCATGTAATAGGGGGTTTTAAGGTTTTCAAAAAAATTTTTAAGCACCTTTTTGGTAGCCCCATTGTCAAAGCCCATGTCAAGGTAAACAGGGATAATGTCAAAATGTATAGGTGCCTTTTTTTGCCATATCCTTAAAAAGTAAAAAAGGATAAGACTGTCTGCTCCGCCTGAAACGCCTACAAGGATTCTATCATTTTGGTTAAGAAGGCCATATCTGTGGATGGCCTGTCCAATAAGGTGATTTACTTCCTTTTTTAAAAAGCTCACTTTTCCAAGGGGATAATTGATATTATTGTTTACCAGTATCCTTTATGCCAAAATTTGGCCCTGGTTTTTCAGGAATATTTTTAGTAGGACATGAACTTTTCGCTGAATTCTTTCCCCCAAGACTTGAGGGATTGAAGATTCAGGAATAATTTGATGGATAAAGTATCCTTAAAAGTAACCAGATTCCCATAAGGATAAATACGATTACCCAGAATATGTTTTCACTTTTCATATTATGAGGATATTTTTAAACCTAAAATTTATATTTTTTTTGTATCTAATTTTTTTAATATCTTACCTCGGATATGGCAAAATAAAAACCCTTCTTAAACCTGTTCAAAAGGAGCCCGAATTTAAAATAATCGAGATTAAAAAGGGCTTATCTTTCAAAGAGATCGCAAGGGAATTGGAAAGAAAAGGGCTTATTCGTTCAAAGGAGGTGTTTTGGGGTCTGGCATGGTATGAAGATGTCCTTTCATCCATCAAGGCAGGTGAATATAAGCTCAGCCCTTCCATGAGCCCACAGGAAATACTGGATATTTTGGTTGAAGGAAAGATTGTCCAGCACCTTGTGACCATACCTGAAGGGTATAATATCTTTCAGATTGGTGACCTTTTGGAAAGGGCAGAGTTGGTCAAAAAGGGCGAGTTTTTAAGGACCGTTACCAACAAAAATTTATTAAGTAAGCTTAATATCCGGGCAGAAAGTGCTGAGGGCTATCTTTTCCCGGATTCCTATTTTTTCCCAAAAGACATAACCAGTAGAGAAATAGTTGAGCACCTAGTTTCAAGGTTCTGGAAGGTTTGGAAGGAGAATAATTTTGAAAAGAGGGTAAAAGAGATAAGAAAAAGTGTTCATTTTATTTTAACACTTGCTTCCATTGTTGAATTGGAGGCAGCAGTTTTAGAGGAAAAACCAATTATTGCAAGTGTTTTTTGGAACAGACTTGAAAAAGGGATGCCACTGCAGGCAGATCCAACAGTAAAGTATGGCATCCTTGTTGAAAAAAGGATTAGAAAAAGAAGACTCACATGGAAAGACCTTAGAAAACCTACTCCTTACAATACATATACATTGAAGGGATTGCCAAAGGGGCCAATATGCAACCCTGGTCTTGACTCCATCAGGGCAGTGCTTTTTCCCAAAAAGACCACATATCTTTTTTTTGTTTCAAAGGGAAATAGAAGACACTATTTCTCTTCCACATTAAAGGAACATAATAGGGCTGTAAGGAAATACATCCTTAAAAAGAAGCAATAGTAAGAATCTAAAAATGATATGAATATCATGGAGAAAGTGGCTAAATATGCCAAAAGTTTTAACTGTATTTGATAACATTACTTGATTCGCAATATATTTATGGTTATAAGCCCAACAATTTTTGAA
>JALXCD010000050.1 GCA_026991135.1 Deltaproteobacteria bacterium
CTGTAAAGGAACAGGCAGAAAGAAAAGTGAAGAAAATTAACAGGAAAAAATTGCACAATCCCGTGGCCTTTTTGTTCAAATTTTAATTGAATTTAATCAATAAATTTTTTTTAGAGAAGGGTCTTATTTTGATATCTTTTTGGATTTTAAAAGTTCAGTAATAAGAGAGGCCAGTTCCCGTAATCTAAAGGGCTTTTTTACAACTGAAAATTTTTCTCCAATATTTCCTTCCTGATGTCCCCAGCCAGTAATTATAATTACAGGAAGACCAGGGATTAACTCTTGCATCCTTTCAGCCAAGATGTCTCCGGTCATATTGGGCATGGTGAGGTCTGTAATTAGAATGTCCGGTATGAATTCACCTTTTTTTACTGCTTCCAGAGCACTTAACGGATTTGAAAACGTCTTTATTGTTGCTCCAGCAACCTTTAAAAATTCTTCAGAGATCATAAGGACACTTTCTTCATCGTCAACAAGAAGGATTTTAATACCCTCTAGACACTTTTCCTTTTTACACTTCTCGCACTGCCCTATGTCTTCTTCTTTTTCTCCTCCAAAGGCAGGCAAAAATATTTCAAAGGTGGTTCCATTACCAGGGCGACTTTTGACTTTTATAAAGCCATTACTTTCCTTAACTATGTTATTTACCATGGCAAGCCCAAGGCCTGTGCCCTTATGAGGACCTTTAGTGGTAAAGTATGGATCAAATATTCGACCTATGATTTTTTCATCAATGCCACATCCTGTATCGGACACCCAGAATTTTATAAAGTTCCCTGGCCTTACATTATAAGATGAATCTTTAAGACTTTTGTTATCAAGTGTTATCAATTTACAGCCTATCTCCATTTCTCCCTTTTCATCCATGGCGTGTATGGCATTGGTGCAAAGGTTCATTAATATTTCATTCATTTGTCCTGGAGTGCACCTCACTTTATAAGGAACATCTTCTATGTCAGTCTTTATTATCACGGATGCTGGAACAATTCCTTCAAGGAGTTTTACCGTATCTTTGATGCATTCAGAGACATCTACTCTACTAAATTCATCTTTAAACCCCTTTGAAAATTTAAGTAGGTTATCAATTAGTTCCTTTGCCTTTGATGTTGCCTTTGAAATAGTATTAAGATACTGTTCGATTCTTTCATCCTTTGAAAAACACTGGGCAAGCTCTGTGTAACCCATAATTGGAGTAAGAATATTGTTAAAGTCGTGGGCAATTCCGCTTGCTAACACCCCAAGGGATTCAAGGCGTTGAGCCCTGTTTAGCCTTTCCATAAGCTGATTTTTAGCTTCTTCTAATTCCTTTTCCCTTGAAAGGTCTTCAATGATCCAGATATAGGCCATTTCATCTTTTTGCCCAAATTTTTCTATCTTTCTACAACTTGCCCTTACGGAAATAAGATTGCCATCTTTTTTCCTCAACAGCCCTTCTGTTTGAAAAAAGCCTTGATTGTTAAGGATTTGATAGGCTATCTCCCCAAATTTTTCAAAGGCCTTTTTGTCTTTAAAGAGCATTTCTGTGGATTTTCCAATTAGTTCATTTCTTGAGTAACCTGTTAGTTCTTCAAAGGCCTCGTTGACCTTGGAAAATTTTCTATTAATTACAAAGGCTATTCCACCTGGTGCCTTTTCAAATACGAATTCGCTTATGCTCTTTTCTTTAAGGTACTTTTCCTCAAAGAGTTTGGCTTCCGTAACGTCATGAACTATGTGAATCCCACCAATAAGCTTTTGATCTTTATCTATTAAAGGGGTTGTTTGGACATAGAATTGGCGTCCGAGCTTTTCGTGTATAAAGATCTTTTTATGGCTTTTTTTATCTAGAAGTGTTTGCTGTAATGGGCAGTAGGAAGGAGGGTTATCCTCTTCGTGAACTATGCAATAACATTTTTGTCCAATAGTTGCCTTTGGAAAGAACTTTTTAAAGGTCTTATTCATGAAAATTATTCTAAATTGTCGATCATGGATTGATACAAGAATGGGAAGCGCATTAAGGACGTCAATTAAAGGGAAGGGATAAGAGCCACTTTCATAGTG
>JALXCD010000051.1 GCA_026991135.1 Deltaproteobacteria bacterium
ATCCTTTCTGTGCCAGACAAAAAGGGAGTCAACGCCCTCGAGGTAGTGGCCCTTTTGACAAAGGTGGTAAAGGAGCAGCAGTCTATTATTGCAAGCCTTAAGGCCAGATTAGAAAAATTAGAACATGATCTAAATGAGAACAATGTGATATTACATAGCAAAAATTGACTTATCAAAACAGTGAATCAGTAAAATTTCCACTAGGGATGCCCGCCCCTGGGCAGCGGAAATATAATACTAAAAAAAGGAGTTAAGAATGATTGAAAAGGTAAAATACATTTCATTTTGTTCCTATTTTGTGGCCTTTTGGAGCCTATTTCTTTGGAAATTTAATATCTCTTTGCTATGGGAAGGTGAAAATAAATATAATAACGAAGGGGTCTCAATCGAGGCTTCAGACGGTATACTTCAAATTGAGACACATGATCTGCATCAAAAGGAACTTTTGAATCTTGCTATCTTAGCCTTGAACGACCGGACCATCCATAGAGAGGCCGTAGAAAGTGTCATAACCTTTGAGCCAGATGGAACCAGCATCCACTGCTACTACCCTTATTTGGTTGATAAAATATCTTGGAAATCAAAAATTAAAGATGGCCATCTTGAACCAGTACACGAAAGGTGTAGAGAAGGGATGGAGGAGCTCTATAAAAAGACTGGAGCCCTCCTTGCGAATGCATTAAACGCCGTTTTTAATGCTTTGGATTCAAATGTTTATGCCAGTAATCTTACTGCATCGAGTAATAACCCAACTCTATATTTCGATTATCCGTACAATAATGGTTATGCCACTTGGGGAGACAATGAATGGGATATAGATGTAGGTTCAGCCTCTAATGACAGTTGCGGGAGGTTTTTCATAAGAAACTGGAGACTTAATCAGGATTATTTAATTTTTGAGGACACAGATTTCGATGCAACTTCCTCAATTCATGTTTATTCCAATGGTGATTTAGGCCTATCAAATAACGGTATATATATAGATCGCTCACTCAGAAATGTAGGGATTGGAATTGCAACTCCGGAATTCAGACTGGATGTAGTAGGCAATGGGATTCGTTTAAGAGAGAGTTCAAGTTCTACGGCCCATGAATTACTAATGAGTCTGTTTTATGACAACTACAATTTAATTCGGTCGGAAAATGAGAAGCTATATTTAAGGGCTGATCCTTATGATATACACATCAATCCCTTTGGTGGCAATGTTGCCATAGGAACCTCGTCAGAGCCTACAGAAAAATTATCCGTTAATGGAAATATCAAGGGATATTTTTCAGGAATCTTTTGGGGGGGAGACGGACTGAAAAAGCTTGTCCAACTTTCATCAAACAACACTGCTTCTAATAGAACTTCTGATGCAGGTTTCAGCATCATAAATTCGAACCAGGGCTTTGCCTGGAACTTCAGGACCTATGAGCCAAGCCAGGGCTTTGCTGCAACAAAAGATGGAACGGGGGGCACTGAGTTTGAGCTTAGAAACACCACGAACAACTACCAGAACGTCTCCCTTCACCTCGGAAATGGGGCCTATTGCTCCTCCACAGGCCAGTGGATCAATGCATCAAGCCGTGAGTACAAAGAAAACATAGAGCCTCTGGATGGAAAGACCGCCAGGGAGGTTCTTGAAAGCCTAGAGCCCGTGACCTTCAACTTTAAACGCGATGAATCAAAGCGTAAAAACATTGGATTCATTGCAGAGGAGATGCCTGAAATCCTTTCTGTGCCAGACAAAAAGGGAGTCAACGCCCTTGAAGTTGTTGCCCTTTTGACAAAGGTGGTTAAGGAGCAGGAAAAAATCATTACAGAACAAAAAAAGGCTATTGCAAAACTAAAAGAGGAGCAAAAAAAATCTATTTCAAAACTGAAAGAAAGAGTTTTAAAACTTGAACAGGAAATCAGAACTCAAAATATGCTTTCAAGCCACCTTTCTCCAAGATAGGATTTTAAGAAGAGCCCTCCAATGGTAATTTGAAGGTAAAAAGATCATCCATCCAAAGGAAGGCTAATACACTGGTTAAGGCAATGAGCTTGTTTAGTCAA
>JALXCD010000052.1 GCA_026991135.1 Deltaproteobacteria bacterium
CTGTCTTACAAGACTCCAGATGAGGTATATGATTTTGCCTGTGCAGCATGAAAACAGATGGCGGAGGCGAACATAAAATTAACGAAAAGTTGTACAAAAATCGGGTACCACTTCAGTGTTGAACAAGTCCATTGAAATCCAATCTCTTATCTTTAAACTTCCAGGTTCTTCCGGATCTTGCATTGACCAAAAGATAAATTCCGTGGGTGCTGTCGACTGCTTTCAGATATAGTCCAACGAGTTGATCTGATAGGCGGTTTTCCAGATTGGCCACTGTTCTTCCTTTTTTATGTGCCCACTTAATTTCTATTGAAACAGGTTGCAGATTTAGGTGAAGAAGGCGTATATCAGGTTTCTTTTTATTGTCGACTTCTGGTTCTCTGACTACCGTATATCTCCCTCTCGAAAGGTCTTTCAGCTTTTGTGCAATAAATTTCTGAAGCTCAGTTTCATCGCTGTCTTCTGTGAACAAGCCTCTATTACTGAAATCCCCTTTTTCCATGTCATTTTTAATTTCTTCAATGCGTTTAAGCCCTATTTCAAAGAGATCATCTACTGTTAGAGGATCATGTTCATCATGTTCTTTTTCAAACTCAAGGACCTTTTTTTCTGACCAGACAAGAGGGCTTTCCCTGTCGATTTTTTCTTCAATTTCCCTTAAAAGCCAGTCCTTGACACTCGGGTACGAGACATCATCCCTTATCTTTTTAAGCGCGAGATAAGATTCTTTCCCTGGCAGATAGGCAAGGCTTTTTACCAGTTCATTCCTGAAGCCTTGGGCATTATCCCGCTTATCAGGTGTCCGAGTGCCTTCCCGTTCAGGATCTTCTTTGAAGCGTATATGTGAAAATACTATTGGAATAAACCGTGAAAGAGCATCAATAGATTGATAGTCGGGAACGCCTTCAAACCCTGTATCATAACCGTATCTTCTATAAAGTATATTTGATAGATCTAAAATAAATTTATCAGCCTTTTCCAGCTCCAATGTGGATAAAATCTCTTCGAGTTTATCAAGTGCCCTATGAGCATCCACTTGGAGCCATACGGCCAGCCAGAATAATTTATCTTCCTGTGACTTTGATTCATACAGCTTGAAATAATGGTCAGCCAGTAGCTTTAAGAGCTTTCTGTGCTTTTCGATAGAAAAGGCTCTCACTATATGAGTGCGCATGTTCGGTGATAGCGGCATATGTTTTTCTGCCCACCTGAAGATTTCATCTGCAAACAGGTTGACCGATTCTGGATACTCACGGATGAGATTGGAGAAAAAATGTGGGTGTGCGTTTGTATCTCCGTGGGCTGACTCAACTGACTCTAATTCTTGAAAAATTATAGGTTTGATTTGCGATGCCACGATTTTGGGATACTTTTCTATTAAGTCCCCAAACCACTCAGGCAAATCGAATTCCTTAAATGCCAATTTAATGAACTTTATGATTTGAGGCTGAGGGAGACCATCGAAAGACCAGCCTTCTTCAATGGCGCATGATATCCCCAGAATTGCCATTTCATCGCCAACTCTTTTTTGATCATCTGGCTCCCATTTTTTTGCAAAGGTAATAAGGCCTGAACGGAAGGCAGCAACCCCCTTTTCACCGATTAAAGGGATTAATGAATCAAAAGAGGACGGATAGCGTTTATTATCTAATTTTTGCCAGTAGCGGAAAATCCTGACCAGCCGCTGTTCATCTTTACCATAAGCGATTTCATCAAGGTGCGGAAGGATATCTTCTGCAAAGACAATATCGTCCCGCCTTTTTTTAAGTTTTTTGATTTCTTGTTTTAATTTTTGGGCAAGCTCATATCTATTTGGTGGGGGATTTAAAAGACCTTCAAGATGTTTCTTAAGGTCGGGATGCTTTTCTATAATTTGGTGAAGTCTTTCATGTGGATCACATTTGTCTTTTTCAGAAAGACAGACTCTTACTGCTGCATCAAAGGCAGTAAATCTATATCTACTATTGCTCGTATTGAGGCAGTCTTCTATAAGCCAATTAAGGTCATCAAAGATAATATCC
>JALXCD010000053.1:0-667 GCA_026991135.1 Deltaproteobacteria bacterium
TACCTGAACCCAAACCCCACCACTCTGGTATAAATGGTCCTTTGTTGAGCAAACCATTCCCTTGCTGTCCTTTCAATCTGATCTGGAAAAGGGCTTATAAACCCTCGTATATTTGAGGCATCCACTTTCTCAAGTGAAAATGCGCCAAGGGTGTACTCAAAAAATATACCCCTGGCCACATCCTCCCCTAGCATGGCCCTAATGAGTGCTATATAATGTGGATTTTTAGGGATAGTATGTTCTACCCACGTCCCTGCCTTAAAATATATACCAGAAGAGGCAAAGGAATAAATCTTTGCGCACTGGACTAGAAACTGAAGATTTTGGGCCCTAAGCTGATTTTTGACACTCCTTTGAGAGGGCTTGATAATGAGCCTTGTCCAAGAATTTATCTCTTCGTAATTGAAAACAAGTACACTCCCCTCTGTCAACACTGGAGGGGCTGAGTATTCTACTTTCTTTATATCCACAAGATCCAGTGCACCAGAAAGTGTTTCCTTGAAAGTGAATGTTTTTTTGGGGGTAACTAGTTCATAATTCATCTTTTCCCTCCAATATACATCCGTTTCACATATCATACCCCCTCTCCCCTACCATATAGTGACAGGGACGTTATTTTTTTGAGAAAAAAATGAAATTGACAACATCACGTGATTTAGTATAAAAA
>JALXCD010000053.1:677-2019 GCA_026991135.1 Deltaproteobacteria bacterium
GTCAAATGGAAAGGCTTTATTTTTTTCATCAATGTGTAAAGGAAGGATTATTTCCAACTACTCGAACCATAATGGAAAAATTTGAAGTTAGCGAATCCACGGCAAGGCGTGACATAGAATATCTGCGAAATTTTTTACTCGCACCCCTTGAATATGACAGACAGCGGAAGGGGTGGTATTATTCTGAAGATAGCTTCAAACTCCCCTTTGAAGAGACCCCTAATATTTTGATATTTCTGGGAATACTTCAAAAGATGGCAAAAGAGGCAGGGCTCGCAGGGCTTCCAGAAGTAAGGCAGCTTGAAGACCGGCTCATGGAGATAATGCCAAAATACAGCAGGGCTACACTCAAGGCAATAAGGTTTGAGCATATCGAATCATCCAAGGTCGCACCCCAAAGGCTTAAGACTATATTGAACGCTATTGAAGCAAAAGGGATTATTGAGTTCAAATATCATACCCCTCGTGGCGAGGTAACTAGACGGAAGATAGCGCCGCTCAGACTAATAAATTACCAGTGGCGCTGGTATGTATTTGGATTTTGCTTTTTAAGACACGATATGAGGATGTTCCATCTTCCAAGGATGTCAAAAGTGCATTTTTTAAAAGAACAGTTTAAATTAAATACACCTGATGAGAATGAGATTGAAGAGATACTAAACGCCTCTTTTGGCATATTCAAAGGAAAACCTGGCTCTACCGCCAAAATCAAATTCTTTGATGATGCTGCATTCATAGTTTCCGAGCAGAACTGGCACCGTAATCAAACTATGGAGTGGTTGAGCGCTAGGGTACTGCTGTTGACTATTCCTATTACTACACTCAATGAAATCGCTATGAAGATACTGCAGTATGGTGGACGTGCCCAGGTGCTGGACCCGCCAGAATTACGGGAATATGTAAAAAATGAGGCGGCAAGGATTAGTCAGATGTATGCTTGATGGCCTTTTTGGGCCAACAGTACCACCTTTAATGTTTCGATATCAAGGAGATGTCGCCTATCCCAATATATCTTATTGGGCATTCAACTTGACGCCTTTGTTTCTATGATGTTAGTGTAAAAATATGCAAGTGGAAAATCAAAATCTCGAATCCCTGGTTGAGAAAATCCTTGAGGCCAAGGCCTCTTCCATCATAGCCAGGATGGTAGAGGAATACGTTCGGCAAAACGAGAAGCAGGCCTATGAGTTCTCCCTCTTAGAGCGCATCATTCGGGTGAAAGAAGAGCTAAAGGCCCAGAGGGAGATCCAGACCTCCATTCTCCGCGAGATGAACGCCCGGTTCGAGGCTATCGAAAAACGCTTTGAGACAATGGAGAAGGCCAATCAGCAGCGCTTTGAGG
>JALXCD010000054.1 GCA_026991135.1 Deltaproteobacteria bacterium
CTTTTGATAAATTCTTTTTGGAGGCCGTTATGAAAAAGAAGCTTTTTGATGGCAGTAGGTTTATCTTATTATTTTTCTTTTTGATATTGGTTTTAAGCCAAGCCAAGCCATCACTTGCTCATTTTGGGATAATAATTCCATCTTCTTCCACAGTAGAAAGTGGTCAAAGGAATCAACTAGAGTTTCATCTGCAGTTTATGCATCCTTTTGAATTTGAATTTATGAATCTTGAAAGACCCATTGAATTTGGTCTGGTAATTAACGGAAAGAAAAGGATTCTTACCAAGGAACTTATTGAATATGATATCTCTGGACATAAGGCCTGGAAGGCCCTTTATACTATAAAAGAGCCAGGGGATCATATCTTTTATATGATTCTAAAGCCCTATTGGGAGCCTTCTGAAGACAAATATATTCAGCACATAACAAAGGTCATTGTTGGGGCCTATGGTCTTGAAGATAATTGGTCCAAGCCAGTTGGCCTTAAGGCAGAAATGGTGCCTTTGACCAGACCCTATGGCCTCTGGGAAGGAAATCTTTTTTGTGCAAAGGTCCTATACAATGGAAAGCCGGCTCCCAATATCAATGTTGAGGTGGAATATTACAATGACAGGCCCCAGAGAAAAAAGGCCCCTTCAGAATATCTAATTACACAGGTGGTAAAGACAGATGATGATGGACAGTTTTGCTATGCGATTCCTTGGGCCGGCTGGTGGGGATTTGCCGGTCTTTTGGAAGATCCAAAGGGTAAGGAACATAAAGGAAAAAGGGCAGGTCTTGAAATGGGCGCTGTTATCTGGATTGAGACAATAGGTAAAAAATAGATGCATATATCTGAAGGAGTATTGGCTGTTCCAGTCCTTTTGGCAGGAGCTGGAGTTACTGTTATTGGACTTGGAATTGGACTAAAAAAGATAGACGCAAAAAAGGTCCCAGAGGTATCGCTCCTTTCTGCAACCTTTTTTGTAGCCTCCCTGATACATGTGCCCATTGGGCCTTCAAACGCCCATCTGGTCCTAAACGGGCTTTTGGGAGTGCTCCTTGGCTGGGGGGCATTTCCCGCCATATTTATTGGGCTATTTTTACAGGCCATACTCTTTCAATTTGGTGGTCTTACAACTTTGGGCATAAATACAGCCAATATGGCCATACCTGCTGTAGTATTTGGTATTTTGGCTAAGAGATTTATCTCACTTAAACACCCCATTTTTTCATCTGTAATATTAGGTATTCTAAGTGCAGTAGCCCTTTTTTTTGCAGGTCTTCTTGTGGCGTTAAGTCTGTGGTTTTCAGGAAAAAGCTTTTTACTTGCGTCAAAACTAATTCTCTTAGCCCATATACCCATTGCCGTTGTTGAAGGGATTATTACAGCAGGCATCATTAGGTTTCTTTTAAAAGTAAAACCAGAGATTTTTGGATTAATGGATAAAGACATCAAAGGCTTCATGGAGTAGGGGGATGTTTATTAGGTTTCTTTTAAAGGATTTTTTGTGGATAAGGTCTTTTTTTCTCATGCCTCTTTTTTTGCTTTGTTTTAATGTCTCATCTTATGCGCACAGGGTAAACATTTTTGCCTGGTTTGATGGTGAAAAGGTAAATGGCAGGGCCTATTATTCGAATGGTATTCCTGCAAGAGATGCCAGAATTGATGTCTTTTCAAAGAAGGCAGAAAGGCTTTATTCTTTAAAAACCGACCACAACGGAAGATTTAGTTTTGATCCAAAAGGGAAAGATACCTTAAAACTGGTTCTAAATGCAGGAATGGGACATAGGGCCACTACAGTTATAAGTACTGGACTCAAGGCTAAAAAGGTTCAAAAAGGTTCTAATGGTGATATATATCCATTAAAAAATAGTAATAAAAGCTTAACAAAAGATACCCCATGTAACTTGAGTCTTAAAGATATCGATAGCCTTCTTCAATTGCGCCTTACTCCTCTAGAAAAGGAAATAGAAAGGCTTTCAATGGATTCTGGGAGGATTACGTTTAAAGATATCTTATCAGGTTTTGGATATATAATGGGGATTATGGGGCTCTGGCTTTATTTTCTATCTAGATATCAGTCCAAAAAGACTAGATAATGACATGTGAAAGGCTTTCTAAGGGAAATTCTATTCTCCACAGGGCGGACCCAAGAATAAAGATTTTCTTTTCAATTCTATTATCCATTGAAATAGTATATCTCAATGACTTTTTAAGCCTTTTTTTAGCCCTTTTGTTTTCAATTTTTCTGATAGTAATTACAAGGATAGAGACAGGCATCATCTTAAAAAGGATTTTGATTATAAATTTTTTTGTTTTTTTTCTCTGGCTCACCATACCATTTAGTTACAATGGTTCTCACATTTTCTCCATTGGCCCACTAAAAATAAATTATGAAGGGGTTATCTTTTGTCTCAAAGTGACCTTAAAATGTAATGCCATTGTCCTTTTCAACATGGCACTTTTATCTACGTCCTCAATCTTTTATCTGGCACATGCCTTAGATCACCTTTATTGCCCGTCTATTCTGGTCCAGCTTTTCTTTTTTTCATGGCGTTATCTTCATGTGATAGAAGAGGAATATACAAGGCTTAAAAGGGCTGCCACCTTACGGGGCTTTAAACCAAAGGCAAATCTTTTGACCTATAAAACATATGCAAACATACTTGGAAGCCTTTTTGTAAGGAGTTATGACAGGGGTCAGAGGGTTTATAATGCAATGGTTTTAAGGGGATTTAACGGTACATTTTGGCTGTTAAAACATTTTAGCCTTTCAAGGCTTGATATTTTCCTTTCGTTTTTTATGCTCCTTTTAATTTTCACACTTTTGGCGATAAATGGAAGATTCTTTTTTAATTGAATTAAAAGATATCTCATTTTCTTATTCAAATAGCGGGAAGGTGCTTTCATCCTTAAATTTTTCCCTTAAAAAGGGGGAGCGTTTGGCAATTATTGGGGGAAATGGGGCTGGGAAAACAACCCTTTTTCATATCATGCTTGGCCTTTTGAGGCCCCAGACTGGAACAATCAGAATATTTGGAAAAACAGTTTTAAAAGAGGCTGACTTTTTTGAGCCAAGATTAAAGATTGGGCTTCTTTTTCAGGACCCAGATGACCAGTTGTTTTCACCTTCAGTTTTGGAAGACGTTGCCTTTGGGCCCTTAAACCAGGGCCTTTCCCATAAAGAGGCAAGGGATATTGCCAGAAAGACCCTGAGCGAGCTTGGTATTCTTCATCTTGAAAAAAGGGTTCCTTATGAGCTTTCAGGTGGGGAAAAGCGACTGGTTGCCCTTGCAACGGTCCTTTCCATGAGACCAAGGGTGCTTCTTTTGGATGAGCCAACTGTTGGGCTTGAAAAAAGGGCTCTTCGCCGTCTTTTAAAGATACTAAATAACTATCCTCTTGAGGCACTTTTGGTTATTACCCATCTTCCCCATCTTCTTTCTGAGGTTCTAAATGGCTGTCTTTTTCTGGAAAACGGGAGGCTTTTTCCTGTTTCTCTTTCAAAAGTTCAAGACGGGCCTTTTGCTCTTCCATACTAGCCTTGGCTGCAACCATCCTGTCTTGATTTGAAGGATTGGAGGGGGCAAGAGCAGCACGCTTGACTTTCTCCATTTTTCTAATTGTGGCCTCCGGGTCCCTTTCTGGGGATGTGTCAATATGGACCTCTCCTCCTATTGCATAGCGTTTTCCGTCAGGTCCAATCTGATAGGTATAGGTTGGACCTCCTGTAATATATGGCCCTCCTGCCGCCATATGGGCCCTTTCATGCTGTTTGACCTCCCTGTCCCTTGTTTTTAGTTTCTGGATTATTAAGAGGGCATCTTTTGAAAGGGTGAGTTTATCATCATATATCTTATTTTTATCCTGTTTATTTATACCGTCTGCGGCCTTATTAAGGATATTTTGATTAGAAGACAAATCTTTTTCATTTACATAGTTTGTTTGTTCACCACTTGGACCGGTTAACCCTAAAAAGATGCCATTTATATTCATATCTTTAGTAAATGATTTTCAAATAGTTAAAAAACTTATTCTAATTATCGTAAAATAAGTCCCATATAATTAATTAATCTTATGCAAGAATAAAAAATTGCTGTCTAAAAAAAGACAGTTCTTAAATCTTTTGCACTTCCTTAAAGTTCATGCTAAAAGGTTTGAAATTTCTAAGGCCCTTCCAACAGAAAAAATATGGAAGAAAAGGAAAAGAGGCAGAAAAAAAAGCTCAATGAGCTTCAGGCCACAGCCATTTGTGGTAATGATATTACATCTTCTGTCCTTTATGTTTCTGCTCTGTCAATAGTGGCATCAGGAAAATACGCCTGGATTGCTCTTTTGATAGTTGCAGGCGTCCTTTATCTTTTTAGAAAGATTTATGGTGAGGTTGTAGGTGCCTTACCGCTAAATGGTGGGGCATATAATGCCCTTTTAAATACCACCAGTAAGCGTCTTGCATCTCTGGCGGCAAGCCTTACCCTTTTGTCCTATATTGCCACATCTGTCATCTCTGCCACAGAGGCCATGCATTATCTTCATAGCGTTTATCCTGCGCTCCCAATAATAGGTGCGACTATTGCTCTTTTGGCCTTTTTTATGGGGCTTACAATACTTGGTATTGGTGAATCTGCTGCAGTTGCCGTTTTGATATTTCTTTTTCATTTGGCCACCCTTACTGTCCTTGCCGGTTTTATAATCTATCACCTTTACGAAAATGGACTTGAGATATTCTGGCAGAATTGGCATGCCCCGACGCCCCACGGGAATATGGCAGAAGATCTATTCTGGGGCTTTTCTTCAGCAATGCTTGGTATTTCAGGCTTTGAAAGCTCTGCAAACTTTGTGGAAGAACAGCAGAGGGGGGTATTTCCAAAGACACTGAGAAATATGTGGATAGCAGTAAGTATCTTTAATCCCCTCATGGCCTTTTTGGCCTTATCCCTTGTTCCTGTCGATGTCGTGCCAAGTCACATGGCCAATCTCCTTTCCTACATGGCAGAGATTAGCGGTGGTAAATTGCTTGCAACAATTGTATCCATTGATGCAGCTGTTGTTTTAAGTGGTGCTGTTTTAACATCCTATGTAGGAGTATCAGGGCTTGTTGAACGAATCACCCTTGATAGAATATTTCCTGCCTTTTTCCTCAAAAAAAACAGAAGGGGCAGTTCATACAGAATAATTATTGCCTTTTTCCTCCTTTGTGTATCAATCTTGTTCATAACAAAGGGGCACGTTGAAGTCCTGGCTGGCGTATATACAATATCTTTTCTATCAGTAATGGCCCTTTTTGCAGTTGGAAATATCCTTCTTAAGATTAAAAGGCGCTCTCTTCCACGGCCTGAAAGGGCAGGGTGGTTGTCTGTTTTTACAGCCCTTATTGCTGTCTTAGTGGCCCTTCTTGGAAATATCATTAAACCTCCAGAACCAGGGCAGCCGGCAAATATAGTAGTCTTTGCAGAGTATTTTATCCCAACTATTATACTTGTTGCCATAATGCTAAATAGGATTGCCCTTTTGGAGATGCTTCTTACCTTTATAGAGCTCATGTTCGTTCCAATATTAAAGTTTGTAACCAGGGTAAACCAGAAGATCTTCGAAACCATTGATAGAATTCAGTCCCAGGAGTTTGTTTTTTTTACAAGGGGTGACAATATTGCAAACCTAAATAAGGTGCTTTTGTATATAAGAGACAATGAACATACCAAAAAGATCAAGATAGTTACGGTTTACGAGCAAGAAGACAAGGAACTTTTGGAAAGGCTAGAACAAGATATTGAATTTCTCAAAAGGGAATATCCTGAAATAGAAATAGAATTTGTCAAGATAAAGGGGAAATTTACCCCTGAATTAATTAGAAAGCTTTCAAAGAAATGGGGAATACCAATAAACTTTATGTTTATTGGCTCCCCTGGTGATCATTTTCCTTATAGAATCGAAGAGCTTGGAGGCGTAAGACTCATTATTTAGCCCTTTTTCTTTAAAGTTCATAAAGTGTTTCGTCAACCTGAGGTGGAAGATATTTTCTTTTAAGTCCTTTAATTCCCTTTTTGGTCATGAGATTTGAAAATATGTCTTCATCGTCAAATGCATCCCCCATCTCTTCCTCTATTTTTTCAGGGTCTTCACCAGCCTCCATACGCCTAATTGCTTCATCTATAGAGCCTCCAACCTCAAGTCCCATGGAGTCAAAAAGTTTTCTCATGAATTTGGCTGCCTGACGTGGATCATTTTCGTCAATATTTTCTGCTTCCGAGGCCATTGACATCATAGCCCTTTCAAGCTTGGATTCATCAATATCACCAAGAGGACCCATATCATTTTCTTCAGAAAGGTTTTTGGAAATGGAAAAGATAGACATCTTTTTTTCCAGTTCTGGCTTCCCACATCTGGGACAAGCAGGCCTTTTGTCAACATTTATTCTCCTTGAAAAGAAATTGAATATCATATGGCAATCTTCACAATAAAATTCATAGATGGGCATGTTCTCACCTCCGTTAGATCCTTAGCCAGAATTTTTTTTAAATTAGTTACTAACCTTGCTATCTTCAATAAAAAACCTGTTTTTTTATATGCCACTTAACTTTTTTTCTTTGTAATTTTTTCAAAAACAAATTAGAATAACATTGCCATCCAAAGGAAGCGTTTGATCAAGTGCAATGGAGGGTGGGGTTCCAAACTTTATTGCCCTTTTAATCAACCTTTCCTTGGAAAATTTTTAGTTTTTGAAAGGAGTTTTTTTAAATGGCAGAAGGTAAGGTTAAATGGTTCAATGACAAAAAGGGTTACGGTTTTATTGAAATTGAAGGTGAATCCGATGTCTTTGTGCATTATTCAGGCATAAAGGCAGAGGGTTTTAAGTCACTAAAGGAGGGAGAATCTGTCACCTTTGATATAGAGGAGACCAGCAGGGGACCTCAGGCCGTCAATGTCCAAAAGGTCTAATTTATAAAATAACTTATTAGAAGTAAGGGCGCCTTAAGGCGCCTTTTTTATTTCATTTTTTATGTCTAAATTTGGTATAATAATAATTTGCAGCTATTTCCTGCTCTTTTTTGACTTCTCTGTGTATTATTCCATAGTCTTCAATTATGATGTCAACAATTCTTTTGTCCAGTTGATTGCTTTTTACTTGATCCAAAAGGATCTTTTTTATGCTCTTATATGAAAGTCCATCTCTATAGGGCCTGTTTTCTGCTATTGCAACAAAGATATCCGCAACAGTCATAATTCTTGTGCCGATATTGAGTTTTCCCTCACCAATTTTAAATGGATATCCGCTGCCATCTAGCTTTTCATGATGAAAGGCAGCCCATTCTGCTATCTGGTCTAGCCCTCCGATGGAATTTAAGACTGTGTAAGTATGATAGGTATGCTGTTTTATTATTGCAAATTCTTCCTTGCTCAGGGGGCCTGGATGTTCCAAAATTGAATTTGGAACTGCAAGCTTTCCAAGGTCATGAAAGTTTCCAGCGATTTCCATAAGTTCTACTTCGTGATCGGTTAATCCAAAAATTTGGGATAGAAGAGAGGCGCACTTGGCAACTCCTGTAGAATGTGTAGCCGTGAATCTTGAGCGAAAGTCAATAATACTCCTCATTACAAGGGATACTTGATATATGGGTTCTATGGATATTTCCTTGGTTTTAAATGGGCCATGGCGAAGGAGAATGGAATAGAGCCTTGGAGAAACTATATCAAGCCAAAATTCTTCCCTCTTGGCAACATCCATGAATGTATCAATAACTTCGGGGTGGACTTCACGATTTGAAACTTTCTTTATTGCCTTTTTAATATCTTCTACTTGATGAAGAATGTATTCTTTTCTGTTTATAAGCCTTTCAACCAGGTCTGCTAAAAAGACAATTTGGGACTCATGAACATAATTTTTGTCAATATTTTCTTCCCATTCACTCCAAGGCTTATGATGATTTCTGATTATATCAGCACCTGGCTCAAATAAAGGTGAAAGCCTGCAAATTGCCTCACCTAGTTTACAATGGGTATCAAGATCATCTTCAAAAGAATTTATTAGTCGTATTTTCTCTTCTATAGAGAGTGCACCCACATCATGGAATAGGGCACTTAAAAAGACCCTTTCAATTTGATCGGTTCCTAACCTGGCATTTTGGGCTATCTGCCAGGATATATAAGCAGTCCTCATCTGGTGAGA
The DNA here is from genome assembly GCA_026991135.1 of Deltaproteobacteria bacterium. Taxonomy (GTDB): domain Bacteria; phylum Desulfobacterota; class Dissulfuribacteria; order Dissulfuribacterales; family QOAL01; genus JAADCZ01. Next base: position 8,151 of record JALXCD010000054.1, read on the forward strand.
TGCAATCCTGGGGTTGGCAAGGTCTATGGCATCAGAAAGAGATAGATAAAGATTTCCTAAATTGACTTTAATCTCATTTATCATATATGGCCTTTTTGGTTTTTATTCTTTTTATCGGCTATTGTTCAACACAAACCAAAGAAAAAGGCCAATTAAAAAGGCTGCCATTAGGCAGCCTCAATTTTTTTATTCATTCAATACTGCCTTTTTAAATTCATCAAGGCCAATCCTATCAATCATCCGTCCCAAACGTTCAGCCTTTTTCCCGTTTTCTTTATAGAAATTTATTATCCTTTCAGTAAGTTCAAGAGCTTCTTCATCTGTAAGGTCCTTTGCAATGGTGTCTGCTAGTCTTGGCCTTGATGCAGCATTCCCTCCAGCTACTACTGTCCAGCCATTTTTTTTTCCAATAAATCCTAGGTCTTTAATACTAGTTTCGGCACATTGGTTAATACAACCTGAAACCCCAATCTTAAACTTATTTGGAAGACTTAGACCATGATAGCGTTTATCAAGCTCTAAACCCAAGGCAATTGAATCTTGAACTCCATATTTGCAAAGCTTTTTTCCAGGACAGGCCTTGATGCTTCTTACACATAGGCCAACTGCAGAGCCTGGATCCATACCAAGGTCTTTCCAGGCATTCTCCAAATCCTCTTTTTTAAAACCAACAAGGGCGATTCGGCATGCACTGGTAAGTTTAACCGTTTTAATATCATATTTTTCACAAATATCTGCTATGGTTCTAAGTTGTTCTGGAGTGATTAGGCCAAGAGGAATATGTGGAACTATGGCATAGCTCTTTTTATCACGTTGTAAAACAGTACCTTTTTCTGCGTTTTTTGACATATCTTACCTCCTTCTAATTAAAAAGATAAATTATATAAATTTAGTCTTATAAATAAAGATATTTATTTGAATGTCAAGTCTTTTGGAATAAAAGGATTAAAAAAGAAAGCTTAAGAAATTGGGAAAACCAGCTTGTTTTATCTATTAGTTTGCTTTTATGGGAAGTTTAATGGTAAAGGTGGTACCTTTTCCTGGTTTGGTATCAACTTTTATTTCACCGCCATGTTTTTCAACTATTACACTCCTTGATATGGCAAGTCCTTGACCTGAGCCCCTCCCTACCTCTTTTGTAGTAAAAAATGGATCAAAGATTCTATTTAAAATCTCTTTTGGGATACCTATTCCAGTATCAGATATTTTTATAATAGCAAAATCATTATTGTGCCTTGTCTTAATGGTAATCTTTCCCTTTACTTCACCCTTCTTGTTGCCAATCTTATCTTCAATAGCATGGACTGCATTTACAATCATATTCAATAATACTTGTCCAATTTCATCGGCTAGACAAGGGACCATGGGGAGGTCTGGATCAAGGTCCTTTTCAAGGTTAGCCACATACTTCCACTCATTTTTGGATATAGTTATGGTATTTTCTATCTATTATACGATTGAGATCATTGGGCTCTTTTGCCCTTGAGGCCGGATGTGAAAATTCCTTCATGGCCCTTACGATATGAGAGACTTTATCTATTCCTTCAAGAGATTGTGAAATTGCAAGTGGGACTTCTTTTTTTTAGATAATCAAGGTCAACTTCATCTACTATTTTTTCTATTTCTCCTATAATTTTTTTGACATCCTCACCTTTCTTACTTTTTTCAAGAAGTCCTTCATAGTTGGTTAAAACTTGTAATATGTCATCAAAGCCATCCTTTAAAAAGTCAAGATTGGAGCGAACGTATTGTATGGGTGTGTTTATTTCATGAGCAATGCCTGCTGCAAGTTCTCCTACTGCTTCAAGTTTTTGAGCATGCATAAGTTTTGTATGCATCTCATCCCTTTCCCTTTCAGCCTTTTTTCTAAAGGTAATGTCACTTACAATATAGACAGTGCCGATAACCGTGCCATCTGGATCCCTATATGGAACAGTACAGATTTCAAAAAACTTATCTCGTTTTTCATCATAGATTTCCACCTTGTGAGACCTTCCATCCTCTAGTGTAGCAACATGAGGGCAAAATAAAGGAGGTCTTTCTGTCTGGTGAATATATTTATAACATGGTTGGCCAATTGCCTCTTCAAAGGGGACACCCATGGCCTTTATCATTGCTTTATTACATCTAATAACCCTTTGTTCCACATCAATCAGTGCTATTAAGTTAGGTAGGGCATCTACTGCACTTTCCAATTCCCTTTTGGCCTGACTGATAAGGTTTATTAACATCCTTTGCTGCTTTAAAAGTTCCTCAAATTTTTGGCATTTATCTTGTTCTTCCTGGAGCCTTTTTTGAATATCTTCTAGGAGGTTTTTTTGAGCCATTTTTCATAGCCTCTTAAAGGGATAGTTGCAATTTATTGAAACACAGATGGGCTTTTATCTCTTATTACATCGGCCTATTTGCGAAAAACTTGATAGTATTAGGTAAAAGAAAGAATAAGGGAATTATGCTTTGCTATTATAGAAGGAATAAAGTAAAGTTTTATAAAATGGTATAGAGGGTCTTTTTAGTCCGTTTTTAAATTCCCATTTAATGACAGAAAGGATATTTAAGTGAAAAGAGAAAATATTCCATGTGATTTTACTATCTTTGGAGTCCTGGGTGATCTTTCAAGAAGAAAGCTATTGCCAGCACTCTATCATCTAGAAAAAGAAGGGCTTATCCATAAAGAGACAAGAATTATTGGAGTTGCAAGAAGGGCAATTGGCCTTGATGAGTTTAAAGACAATGTCAATTCTGCACTTAATAAATTCGTAAAGGAAGATCTTGATGAAGAAACTGTAAAAAGACTCCTTTCACGGTTAACTTATTGTTTGATAAATCTAGATAAGCCAGAGGAATATAAGGCTTTAAAGGATATTTTAGATAAAAAAAGGGTTTTTATCAGCTATTTTTCGGTAGCTCCTTCCCTTTTTGAGACAATCTGTGAAGGACTCAACCACGCTGGCCTCATATCTCCCAGTGCCAGGGTTGTCCTTGAAAAACCCATTGGACAAGACCTTGCATCATCCTTGGAAATTAATGACATGGTAGCAAGGTTTTTTAATGAGGATCAAGTTTATAGGATAGATCACTATCTTGGTAAAGAAACGGTCCTTAATCTCATTGCCTTGCGCTTTGCCAATTCCATTTTTACCACCAATTGGGACCACAACTCCATTGACCATGTTCAGATTACTGTGGCTGAGCAGGTGGGCATAGAAGGGAGATGGGGCTATTTTGACAAGTCAGGCCAGTTAAGGGACATGGTTCAAAATCATCTCATGCAAATTTTAACCCTAATTGCCATGGAGCCACCTGTTAATCTTGATGGTGAAAGTTTAAGGGCTGAAAAACTTAAAGTGATGAAGGCTCTTAGGCCAATTACAGATGAAAACGTGGACGATAGGGTGGTTAGAGGGCAGTATGGACCAGGATACATCAAGGGGAAAAAGGTCCCTGGATATCTTGAAGAAGAAGGGGCTAATCCCAATTCCACAACCGAGACCTTTGTTGCCATAAGGGTTGATATTGATAACTGGAGGTGGGCAGATGTACCCTTTTACCTCAGGACTGGAAAGGCAATGGCTACAAAGCATTCAGAGGTTGTCATTAATTTTAAGGCCCTGCCCCACAATATTTTCCATGATTCCTATAAAAAGCTGCCACCAAATAAACTCATTATTAAGCTTGAGCCTGATGAAGGAGTGGAAATTGAGGTCCTTAACAAGGTTCCTGGGATTGGAGAGGGAGTCTCACTTCAAAGGGCAATGCTTGATCTAAGTTTTTCCCAAGCCTTTAAGGGAAAGAGGATTGCAGATGCCTATGAAAGACTTCTTCTTGAGATAATGAAGGGAGACCAGGCCCTTTTCGTACATAGAGATGAGGTCGAGCTATCTTGGAAGTGGATAGATTCCATTCAGGAGGCATGGAAAAGGGCCAATAGTCCTTTAAGGTCATATCCTGCTGGAAGCTGGGGGCCTGTGGCATCGGTTGCCCTTCTTGCAAGGGATGGAAGGGAATGGGAAGATGCATAGGCTCAGGGAGTTTAATGACCAAATTGAGATGGCCGAGGAAGCGGCTAAAAGGGTTGCCGGGCTTTTATATTCTGCCATAAAAAAGGATAGCAGAGCTAGCCTTGCCGTATCAGGTGGAAGGACTCCAAAACTCTTTTTTGAAGCCCTATCCCAAAAGGACATCCCTTGGGAGAAAGTTGAAATAATTTTAGTTGATGAAAGATGGGTAGATACTTATAGCAAAGACTCCAACGAAAGGCTTGTAAAGGAGTACCTTTTAAAAAATCTGGCAAAGTCAGCGAGATTTATTGGTCTTAAGACAAAAACCTTAAGTGCAAAGGACGGAACCTTTGAGATAAACTCAAAGATCACCCCTTTAAAATGGCCCCTTGATTGTGTCGTTCTCGGCATGGGTGATGATGGTCATACGGCATCTCTTTTTCCAGGAACAGATCTTTCTTCCTTTTTAAATGAAAATGCCCCAGGGCCATATATTCCTTCATGGGCCCCCTATCCACCAAGAGAAAGGGTAACATTGGCTCCAAAAGAGATAATTAATGCCCATGCCATTGTCCTTCTTTTGATTGGGGATAAGAAAATAGAGGTGTTTTCAAAGGCCCTTCTTGGAAAGGACCTAGAAGAGATGCCCATTAGGCTTGTTTTGGAAAAAGAGGTCTCTTTGGAGGTGTTTTGGGCAAAGGAAGCCCAAGCTATTTAGATTTTTGTTTAAATTTTTCTTTCAAAATAGATAAACCACAAAAAGCTCAGCATTGGCTTTTTAGTTTCTAGAAAGTGCAATAAAACCTATTTTAGTCATAAAAACAGTCGATTTTGTCTAAAATTTAAACATAGTAATGGTTACTTATAGATAGTTAATGTTTTTAAAAGGGATAACAACAAAATGAACAAAAAGATAAAGAAGGTAACTGATAGAATAATTGAAAGAAGCAGGGAAACTAGAACAAGGTATCTTGAAGGGATTGAATATGTTATTTCATCAAAAAAGGGACCATTTAGATTTGAACTTCCCCTGAGCAGCCTTGCCCATGAGCTTGCAGCCTCTCTAGATGAGGAAAAGGAGCGTTTAAAAAGGGAAGATATTCCAAATATAGCGATTATATCTGCATACAATGACCTAGTTTCTGCCCATGAGCCATTAAAGTCCTTTCCTAAAGTCATCAAAGGGGCCATTGGAGAAAGAGGTGGTGTCTGTCAGTTTGGAGGAGCAGTCCCTGCCATGTGTGACGGTATTACACAAGGATGTGAAGGGATGGAATTAAGCCTTATGAGCAGGGATGTGATTGCAATGTCAACTGCAATAGCCCTTTGCCACCACTGTTTTGATGGAGCACTTCTTTTAGGGGTCTGTGATAAGATCATGCCAGGTCTTTTAATGGGTGCACTTCAATTTGGGCATCTACCAATGATCCTTGTCCCAGGAGGCCCAATGACCTCAGGTCTTCCAAACAGGGAAAAGGCTAAGGCCCGGGAGCTTTTTGCAATTGGAAAGATCGATAAAAAGGAGATGCTTGAATATGAGCTAAGGGCCTATCATAGCCCCGGAACCTGCACCTTTTATGGAACTGCAAATTCAAACCAGTTAATGGCAGAAATGCTAGGACTCCACCTTCCAGGGGCTTCCTTTGTCAATGCCTTATCTTCTTTACGTAATGAACTTACAAAAGAAGCAGCAAAAAGGATCCTCGAGCTTACACATCTAAATGACAGTTACACACCCATAGGGAAAGTAGTAAGTGAAAAGTCAATAGTAAATGCAATGGTTGGACTGATGGCAACAGGTGGTTCAACCAATGAGACCATGCACCTTGTGGCAATAGCAAGGGCTGCTGGCATCATCCTTGACTGGGAGGACTTTTCAGACATATCCGATGAGGTCCCCTTGATATGCCGCATTTATCCAAACGGACCAGAGGATATTAATGCCTTTCAACAAGCAGGCGGTATGGCCTTTTTGTTTAAAGAGCTTTCTAAAAGTGGATTTTTACATGAAGACTGTCTAACTGTCTATGGAAGGGGGATAGATAATTACCTACAAGAACCAGTTATTAAAGATGGCCAACTTTCTTATGAACAAGGTCCCAGAGAGTCCCAAAATACCTCTGTCTTAACTATTGTATCAAAGCCCTTTGATAGGTTTGGTGGCCTAAAGGTCCTTAAGGGAAATCTTGGTCAGGCAATAATGAAGATTTCTGCCCTAAAGGACAAGGAGGAGACCTTTTTGGAAGAAAAGGCCCTTATCTTTGAAAGCCAGGAGGAGCTTGAAAAGGCCTTTAATGAAGGAAGGCTTTTTAGGGACTTTATTGCAGTTGTAAGGTTTCAGGGGCCAAGAGCAAACGGAATGCCAGAGCTTCATAAGCTAATTACCTTTTTATCCATTGTAATGGACAAAGGCTTTAAATGCGGACTAGTCACTGATGGAAGGCTTTCAGGGGCGTCGGGAAAGGTTCCCTTTGCAATACACTTAACCCCTGAGGCTGAGACTGGTGGCCCAATTGCAAGGCTTAGGGATGGAGATGTGATTAGAATGGATGCAAAAAATGGGACCCTTGACTGCCTCGTTGACATAAAGGAACTCATGGAAAGAGAGCCTGCAAGAAGGAGAGATGAAATAAAGGGGCCTGACCTTGGAAGGTCAATCTTTTCAGTCCTTCGTAAAAATCTTTCTGGTGCAAGCAAGGGGGCAAGTGCCATTTTCAACGAATAAGAACTAAAAGGAGAATGTATGTCTAATTTAAAGCCCATAGACGTTCTTAAAAAAGGCCCAATTATACCAGTAATTGTAATTGACAAAGAAGATGACGCCCTTTTTCTGGCAGAAGCACTTTTAGAAGGTGGAGTTCATGTCCTCGAAATCACCCTTAGGACCGATACAGCCCTTTCTGCCATTAAAAGGATAGCAAGTAAGTTTCCGGACTTTCTTGTTGGTGCAGGCACGGTCCTAAATACGGATGATCTTTTAAGGGTTAGAGACAACCTCGGGGTTTTTGCCATAAGCCCCGGTATTACACCAACCCTTTTAGAAAGTTCCAAAAAGGAAGAGTTCCCCCTTATACCTGGTATTTCCACCCCTTCGGAGCTAATGATGGGGCTTGATTTTGGCCTTTCAGAGTTCAAGTTCTTTCCTGCGGAAGCAGCAGGTGGCATCCCCATGCTGAAGGCCCTTTCAGGCCCCTTCCCAGATGTTCGTTTTTGTCCAACTGGCGGAATAAATGAGGGAAATTATCTTGATTATCTTTCACTTAAAAACTGCCTTTCAGTAGGAGGCTCATGGATCTGTCCAAGATCCCTGATTCGAGAAAGGAAATGGGATGAAATTACCTCCCTTTGTAAAAATTCTCTTAAAAGGTCTTAAAAGGTATAGAGATGAAAAATCTTAAGGAGATTTTTTCGAAAAAGACAAAGGTCGTTTGTACCATCGGCCCTTCTTCAGAATCAATAGAGTGCATAAAAGAACTTATCAGGGCTGGGATGAATGTGGCAAGACTCAATTTTTCCCATGGTGATTTTGACTATCACGCCCTTCTCATAAAAAGGATAAGAGAGGTAGAAAGGGAAACGGGTGTTCCTGTTGCTATTATGGCAGATCTACCAGGGCCAAAGATGAGGATAGGGGTATTTAAAAAGGAGCCCGTCCATTTGAAAAAGGGAGAAACCTTTATTCTCACCACAAGGGATGTTTTGGGTGACGAAAAGATGGTCTCCATAACCATGAAGGAGCTTCCCCATGCAGTAAGCCCAGGGGACCTATTGTATCTATCAGACGGGATTATTGAGCTTAAAGTCCTTGAGACATCGGATACTGACATAAAATGCCAGGTCATTGTGGGGGGAGAGCTTAGATCCAAAAAGGGGCTCAACATTCCTGGGATAGATCTTGGAAAAAGCGCCTTTACTAAAAGAGACAGGGAATGCCTTGAGTTTGCCCTAAAAGAGGGGGTGGATGCAGTAAGTCAATCCTTTGTTGGAAGTGAAGATGATATCAGGGATGTAAGGGCCTTTTGCGAGGGTCTTGGGCAAAATCCCTTTTTGATATCAAAGATTGAGCGCCTTAAGGCTATTGATAGAATAGATGAGATAATTTCCGCCTCTGACGGCATTATGGTGGCAAGGGGGGACTTGGGGGTAGAGGTCCCAATAGAAGAGATTGCAGTCTTACAAAAATTTATTACAAGGCGTGCCCTCCTTCAGGCAAAGCCGGTTATTACTGCAACACAGATGCTTGAATCCATGACAAAAAACAGGCGGCCAACAAGGGCAGAGGCCACGGATGTGGCAAATGCAATCCTTGATGGAACAGATGCAGTGATGCTTTCAGAAGAGTCTGCAACAGGAAATTTTCCGGTAGATGCTGCAAGGATGCTTTCTAAGATTGCAGTGGCCATTGAGAAGTATATCCCCAGGGACTTTTTTAAGGGCTTATTATCTGAAAGATCCTGTGATGATGAAAGGAAAAGGGTAGTGGACCTTATGGCCCAGGGTGTCAATAAAATGATTGATGAACTCAAGGTTGCCGGCGTTTTTTGTCCAACAGAGACAGGAAGGACTGCCCGTGTTTTTACTTCTTACAGGTTTCCTTGCTGGGTAGTTGCTGCAACTACATCAAAAAGGACTCAGAGGGAACTACTTTTCTCCCACGGGGTTGTGCCTTTTTATTTTGAAAAAAGACCTGAAAGGTGGGTAGCTTCAGTCAAAGATACCCTTTTTGCCCTGGGACTTAAGGGCAATTTTGCCATTATGACCGAAGGTCCTTCGAGGCTTCATCCCCAAAAGGACCACAGGCTTGAAATAGTAAGCTTAAAAAAGGAGTAATGCATGAAAAAAAAGAAAAAAGAAACAAAAAAGGAAAGGGAACTTATAAACGAGCTCAAAAGGGCCTTTACCTACAATCTTTTTTATCGTCAGGGAAAGGTACCAGAAGTAGCTTCAATGAAGGATTTTTATATGGCCGTCGCCTATACGGTAAAGGACAGGATGCAGAACCTTTATATAAACACAGCAGAAGAGCTTGACTCTCACGATTACAAAATCGTCTCATATCTTTCAGCTGAATTTCTTATGGGGCCACATCTAGAAAATAACCTGGTAAATCTTGGACTATACGAAGCAGTGAGCAAGGCCCTTGAAGAGGTGGGTCTTGACATCAAGGAGATTGCAGAAGAAGAACCCGAACCAGGTCTTGGAAACGGCGGTCTTGGAAGGCTTGCAGCCTGTTATCTGGATTCCCTTTCAACAACCCAGGTTCTGGCCATAGGATATGGCATAAGATATGAACATGGCATGTTTCATCAGGTGTTTGAAAACGGGTGGCAAAAGGAGCTTAGCGACCAGTGGCTTCATTACGGAAACCCCTGGGAGATAAAAAAGCCGGGGGTCCGTTTTAGAATTGGCTTTGGTGGAAGGACCGAAAGTTATAGGGATGATTTTGGAAATATGCGTATGCGCTGGGTTCCTGCTCGAACTGTTAATGCAGTTGCCTATGATACGCCCATCCCGGGCTATAGGGTTAATAACTGCAATCTCTTGAGGCTTTGGAGCGCGGAGGCAGAGGAAAGCTTTGACTTTGAGGAGTTTAATATTGGAGACTATTTTGGCGCCATTGAGAAAAAGGTAGAGGCAGAAAATATCACCAAGGTCCTTTATCCAAATGACGAACAGTTCCAAGGGAAAAGGCTAAGGCTTGAACAGCAGTATTTCTTTGTGTCTGCCTCCCTGCAGGACATGATAAGGATTCATCTATCCATCCACGACAGCCTTTCAAATTTCCACAAATACTTTGCCGTTCAGTTAAATGATACCCATCCGGCAGTAGCAGTTCCAGAGCTTATGAGGCTTTTAATGGATGAGCACGGTTATGGCTGGGATGAGGCATGGGATATTACCCAAAAGACACTTTCCTATACTAACCACACCCTTTTGCCAGAGGCCCTTGAAAAATGGTCCATTGGGCTTTTTGGATGCCTTTTGCCAAGGCACCTTGAGATAATCTATGAGATAAATCGAAGGTTTTTGGAGGACGTGAAGAGGCGCTTTCCAGGTGACACCGAAAGGATAAGGCGCATGTCCCTTATTGATGAAGAAGGGGAAAGATATGTGAGAATGGCTAACCTTGCCTGTGTCGGAGGCCATGCGATAAATGGGGTTGCAGCCCTTCATACAAGGCTTTTAAAGAAGCACACCCTGAGGGATTTTGAAGAGATGTGGCCTGGAAAGATAAAAAATATCACAAATGGGGTTACGCCAAGGCGGTGGATGGTGGTTTCAAATCCAAGACTTAGCAATCTCATTACAGAGACAATTGGCCCTGATTGGATAACAGACCTTTTTAAGTTAAGGACTCTCGAAAGGTTTGCAGATGACCCTTCCTTTAGGGAAAAATGGTATGACGTGCAGAGGAAAAACAAGGAAGATGTTGCAAAGATGGCCAAAGAGGATGGAATTAAACTTGACCCAGAATCCCTTTTTGACTGCCAAGTAAAAAGGATCCATGAATATAAAAGACAGCATCTAAATGTCTTACACATTATCACACTTTATAACAGGCTCAGGGAGAATAAGAACCTTGACATTGTCCCAAGGACCTTTGTCTTTGGCGGGAAGGCAGCTCCGGGTTATTTCATGGCCAAACTCATCATAAAGCTCATTAACTCTGTGGCCGAGGTGATCAATAATGACCCGCTTGTAAAGGGCCGTTTAAATGTCATCTTTATCCCAAACTACAATGTAAAGACAGGGCATATTGTATATCCAATGGCAGATCTTTCCGAGCAGATATCCCTTGCCGGAAAGGAGGCATCAGGCACTGGAAACATGAAATTTTCCATGAATGGCGCCCTTACCATTGGCACCCTTGACGGGGCAAATGTGGAGATAAGGGAAGAGGTTGGTCTTGAAAACTTCTTTCTTTTTGGCATGACGGTTGAGGAGGTGATGGATTTAAAGAAAAGGGGATACAATCCAGGGAAATACTATGAAGAAAACCCTGAGCTTAAGGCAGCCATTGACCTAATAGGCTCAGGGCACTTTTCAAATGGGGACAAGGAGCTTTTTAGACCCCTTGTTGACTCCCTTCTTTATCACGACGAGTATATGCTCCTTGCTGACTATGATTCCTACATTAAATGTCAGGAAGAGGTCTCAAGGACCTTTCTTGACAGGGACAAGTGGATAAAGATGTCCATCCTTAACAGTGCCAGAATAGGGAAATTTTCTTCAGACAGATCCATCAAGGAATATTGTAAAGAAATTTGGCACGCCAAACCCCACCCTGTAAAACTTAGATGGAAAAAGATTCCTGAAGAAGGGATAGTATTCAGGAAAAAATAAAAAAATGGAAAGGGCAGGCCAAAACCTGCCCTCAATTATTGGATATTTGATATCTCCTCAAGGTGTTTTCTGGCCCAGTCAATGGTTGGATCCAGTTCTAGGGCCATCTGGTACCATTTCTTTGCCACAGGAAAAAGCCCTAGTTTTCTAAGATTGCTTCCAATGTTTGCATAGTCTATGGCAGAATTTGGATCAATGGAAATGGCCTTTTCAAAGCACTCTATGGCCTCTAGATACCTGCCTTTTTGATAGAAACAGTTTCCAAGAAGGTTATGTATCTCTTTAAGACCGTCATCAAGCTCTCTCGCCCTTTTAAGGTTTTTAATTGCCTCATCAATCCTTCCGGCAATTCTCAGGGAGTTTCCAAGGTTGCAGTAAATGCTTGCAAGCTCCCTTTGGGGTGGATTAAGCTCAAGGGCCCTATTGAAAAATCCTATTGCATCTTCATGGTCACCAAGCTCTGTTGATATATGTCCCAGATAAAAATTGATATCATAGCGATTTGGATAGAGGTCATTTAGGGCCAAAAGATGCACCATTGCCTGTATAGGTTCCAGTATGCCTTGAGTGGAAATTAGTTTTGCAAGATGAAAAGGAAGCTCCAAATTTATTGTTCGATCTCTAAAGTGGTTACCTGGAATTATGGCATAAACCGCTGGAATACCAAGTTCCTCATGTGTAATGTCAATTAGATAAAGGGGCATCCCCGCATCTTTAAGCCTTTTTGAAAGGGCGAAAATCTCCTCCTTAAAATTTTTGGATGAGCAGTCTGGAAGATCAGAAAGGGGGATTACCTTTTTTGAATCAAGGACATATTCGGCCTCCTCCAATGTGGCAAATTTTGGTAGTCCACTTTCAACGTATTTGCCATCTGTTTCAAAATCTCCGGCAAGTTGTGCAACTTCTGTTAAGGCCCTTATTGCAGCCCTGACCGGGCTTGTGGAGGTCCCGGCAGTATAGACAATCTCACTTCTTTCTGGATAGGTGCTTGGATCCCAGGCGATGGCCCCAACTGTCGGTATTCCTGTATCAAGGGAGAAGTCCTTTAATATCACCTTACAGCCAAGGTTTTTAAATTTTTGGATGAGTTCATTAAGCTCCCTGTCTTCTATGCTCTCAAGGTCTATCGTTGGTGTCCTTAGCCTTTCATAGCTAATGACAGAAGAGACATGTCTTTCAACAACTTCACATATTGCCTGAACAGCAGCCTCTTCAAGGCTATTTCCAGCAGCAGAGCCATTATATTCATTTATAGGCCAATGCCAGGAAAGTGGGATATTGGCCTTCTTATTTTCCGTAACGTAGAGTCCTTTTATCCATTTATGGGGAAAGGTCTCTAAAAAGTTTCTTTCCTCAGTCTTGATATTTTCTACATGAATGGCCTTTAACTGATGTTTTATGGGTAACTTAAAATCAGGTGTTTCACTATAGGACCGGACTTCAAATTCCTGTCTTTTTATAAATTCAAAAAGGCTGAATCTTTCCACAAGCTCCATTAGGGCGCTTGCTTTTGCCTGGCTCTTTGTGACACCCTTTCCCATCTGTTTTTTTGTGCCAGTAACTAAAGCGCCATTTGTATCATATTCACTTATATAGACGGGTATGCCAAGCCTTCCTTTATCAATCCTTTTAATACCTTTTAAAACAGGTCTGCCGAGGCTTTCAAGGCATTTAATAGCCCAGTCAATGGTATCTTCCGGGTCATTTACCTTATCAAAAGAAAGCCCCCTTTTCTTAAAGGAATCCTTTAACTCCATTTTTAAACAATCACCCCAAAAACTATTTATAGTTTTTGCAAACGGCTTCTATGATTTCTTCAGCCTTATACCAGTCAGCCTGATCAGCCCCTGGTTCCATGCCTCTTCGTTCATACAAGGTATGAGCAACTGCTGCAACCCATTTTTCTCTTGCCTCTTCCTTTGAGCTATCTAAAAATAAAATCTTGGTAAGTTTTGTTCCAGGTGCTCCCTGGATCTGGAGTCCTATAACAGGATTCTCTGCCTCTTCATCCCTTATGATATAGATTGCCCTTGGGACATCTACTGCATGGGCAAGGTGAACAAGATTATCAGGGTCAGTGGTTCCAAGAAAAATTTCAACCCTTTTGGATTTCTCATCATAATCTACCCCCAAAAGGGGCATCCCATGGTCTCCAACAATAAAGTCATCTCCAATTTTTACCAAAACCCTCCTGTATTGATTCATTAGGTTAAAATCCTTCAAAAACTGTTTCCACTCCTTTTTAAGTATCCGTGTCTTTTTCTCTGACATTTCAAAACCTCCAATATTTTATTTTTAAATTGTTAAAATGGTTTAATTTAAGCTAAACATACTAATGTTGGGTGTCAAAAAATGTTTTGAATTATCTCATTTCTCCTTTTGGTTTTAAAAGGGAATGACGAACCTGACTTGTAAAGAATTCTGGATAGTAATATGGGATATAGTTTAATTTTCTTTTCTGTGCAACTTTAATACACTCTAAACTATAAAAGAAAGAGTAAATAGACAGAATATGCTTTTATATTGGTCATTGGGAAGAACTGTAGAGTTAAATAGTGCTTATAGCCTCTTAAATGCAATGGTCCTTTGTCGATGCATTTAAAGAATATTTTAATGTTATCAGCCAAGAAATAATAGAGCAACATGCTTTGGTGTTTGAAACTTGATGTGATTGGGTAGTTAGCATCCTCATTGATCATTTCAAAAGAATCAACATTAGACGCATATATGGATACAGCCATTAAAATGAGTGAAGTCCCTTTTCACACCAAATTACATGTTATTACGGGCCTTGATAGCATTGTTTAAATACCATTGACATTTGGAACCATCCATCTTGCCGGTAAAGCTCTTCGGATGAAATCCCTTGCATCCTGGATTTAGATGGACATATGGGGTGACACCGCCTGGGACCTGATTGTAGGGGCCATTAAATTTGTAACGAATATACCTGGTGTGCTTACTCGATCTTGCAATTGATTCCGCAATTGAGGCTGCCTGTTTGCAAAGTCCTATCTGGTTAGGGGTCGCGTGTATGATTCCCCTTGATTTATAGTTGCAGGTAGTGCTCTGATGCCCCCTGGCAAATTGCATGGTCATTGCCAGATCGACTATGTAATAATGCTTTCCCCCTGAATTCCCACCATGTGAGTGGCCATCATTATGGCCGTGGTGCGGGTGATCTTCATGATGATGGCCGTGGTGTGGCCTGGTTCCATGGTCTGAGGAAATACCGGGATTTCGATGGTTGTGTCTATGCGGCCCTCTGCTTATTGTGGAGGTTTCCGTGGCCCTTCCCCTATTATTACTTTTCCCATTGTCATTTGGGGACACGTTTCCCGGGGAGCTTTCATGGGACGTCTGGGAGGGCATGCCGCCATCCTGGTTCTGTAGGCCATCTGGAGTTTCAGGAACGCCCGGTGTTCCTTCTTCGTGGTGGCCGTGAGTTCC
>JALXCD010000055.1 GCA_026991135.1 Deltaproteobacteria bacterium
CCTTGATTATGAACTGTATCAATTATATAAAAATAAGTATTATTTTGCAAAAATTTGTAATAATTATACAAAGTTAGTTCTTAATTTAAATAGAGAGTTTCTCAGAGGTCTCAATTAATTTTTTATAAGGGGATCAAGAAGGAAAGTAATCCATGTCAAAAGTCGCCATAGTAACCGGTGCCATAAGAGGGATAGGCCTAACCATAGCAAGACTTTTAATGAAAAGGGGAATAAGCTGTGCTGTTACATATTACGACTGGCTTGATGATCTGGATTTAATGAAAAGGGAACTCGATGCTCTGAAGAATGCCTCTGGTGCAGACTATATTTCAATAAGTGCCGATTTAAGAAAAAAAGAAGACGTCGAGGATGTAATTAATAGTTCCATTTCAAGGTTTGGGAGGCTTGATATACTCATAAATAATATTGAAAGGGGAGGCTGGCCTATAGTTCACGGGCCCTATACTAAAAAGCAGTGGGAGCTTGAGTTTGAGACCACGGTAACCTCCAAGTGGTATCTTTTCAATGAGGCCATAAAATACCTCAAGGATTCTGCCGATGGATGTGTAATTAACATAACTTCCATTTCTGGCCTTACTGGAAGGTCTGGACCTGCAGGCCTCATCTTTAATGACTGTTATAGCCTTTCGAACAGGGCCATCGGACTTTTGACAGAACAGTGGGCAAAGATAGGCGCTCCCAATGTGAGAGTTAATGAGCTTATGCTTGGTTTTTTTGAGACAAGACACGGCCCTAAAACCAGGGGATGGAGCCTTCTGGATGATAATCAGAGAAAGGCTGTTATTGACCATACCCTTCTTAAGAGAACGGGAAATCTAGAAGACATAAAAAAGGCAGTTGAATTTCTAGTATTTAATGCCTCTTTTATGACAGGCCAAAGAATTGTACTTGATGGGGGGTATCTTTTGGGTGGAGAGTGTGTCCCTTCAATGCCAAAGGGTGTAGTTGATCCAAATGAACCAACCTTTGGAGGAAGTATCCCACCCGGGAAATAAAAGATGATTTTCAAAAACAAAAGTACATTTTTGCTTCTTTTTTGTTTATCCTATTGTCTCCTTATTTTTTCAAAGATTGCACCAGCAGAGGATGTAATTTTAACCACCCAGGATGAAAGCATCTATCTGGGGCCTCATTTAAGTTATCTGGAAGATAAAAATGGTATATTTTCCATTTATGACATTCAAAAAAATGATTTTAAATTAAGATTTAGGCCATGTGAGTGTATAACACCGGGTTTTGGATTTACTTCTTCAACATATTGGTTTAAATTCACCCTTTACAATCCTTCAAAAGAAAAACTTTTGAGATATCTTGAAATTGAATATCCACTTCTTGACTACATCTCACTCTTTGTACCAGCAGGAGAAAATGAATTTATAAGCTATAGCGAAGGAGATAGAAGTATCTTTTCAAAAAGAGAGATTCCATACAGAAACTTTGTGTTCAGACTTTCTATCCCTCCCCAAAAAAGATTGACATATTATTTAAAAGTAAAGACTTCAAGTTCTTTAAATGTTCCAATAAGACTCTATTCTGAAAATGCATTTATAAACAAGATTGAAAGCGAAGAGACAGCACTAGGTGTATATTTTGGCATTCTTTTCGCAATGCTTGTATATAACTTAATTTTATTTTTTACAATTAGGGAATCTGTTTATTTATATTATATTTCATTTGTTATATTTAATTTTCTCTTTCAGCTATCTCTTACTGGAATAGCATTTAAATATCTCTGGCCTACCAAAGTACTCTGGGCGAATAAGAGTGTCCCCCTTTTTATCTTTCTGGCCTACTTATTTGGAACAGCCTTTACAACTTCTATCCTCAATACATCAAAAAATGTTCCTGTCCTCGATAAGATATTAAAATTTTTGATAATCGTTTCTGGTTGCTGTGCATCCATCAGTTTTCTTCTTCCCTACTCCTTAAGCATAAGGATTGCCACTGATCTTTCAATAACTGTTATCATACATATTATAGCTGGTCTTACTTGTCTAATTAAAGGCTACAGGCCTGCTAGATATTATGTCCTGGCATGGGGAGTTTCTTTGGGAGGGATTGCCCTTTATGCCCTAAAGACAATAGGCCTTTTGCCCAATAACTTTTTTACCATTTGGGGCCTACAGATAGGCTCGGCATGGGAAGTCATATTCCTGTCAATGGCCCTAGCAGATAGGTTAAATCTCCTTCAAAGGGAACGGGACCGAATCAAGGCTGAATATACAAAAAGGCTTGAAATCGCCAACAGACAACTTGAGGAATTTGCAAAGACCCTAGAGGAAAAGGTTATCCAGAGGACAAAGGAGCTTGAGGCATCCAATAAGCTTTTGAAAAAACAGGCTCAGGAGATGAAGCTAGCAGAAAAACGGGCTGAAGAGGCCAGCAGGGCCAAGTCTGAATTTTTAGCAAATATGAGTCATGAGATCAGGACACCTTTAAATGCCATTACTGGAATCACGGCACTTGCTCTTCAAATGGACATACCAGAGAAATTGCGTGGGTATCTAAACGTAATTAAGGCCTCTGCGAGTACATTATTAAATCTTGTAAATGACATCCTGGATTTATCAAAGATCGAGGCGGGAAAGATGGAGATAGAAAAGGTGGAATTCAATCTCCAGGATGTACTGGAAAACATTGGGAATATGTTTGCAGAAATTGCAACAGAAAAGGGAATAGAATTTATAATTGAAATGGAAAAATCGGTTCCGAATTGGTTTCTTGGAGATCCTGTTCGTCTTGGGCAGTTACTCACAAATTTTGTTTCAAATGCAATGAAGTTCACAGGCAGAGGTCATGTCATTTTAAGATGTAGTAGTGAAAGAGTTGAGGATAATAGGGCCTTTTTATCCTTTAAAGTAATTGATACAGGAATAGGAATAGAAAAGGGGAGGTTAGATGATCTATTTGATATGTTCACCCAGGCGGACAGCTCCACCACAAGGCGTTTTGGCGGCACAGGACTTGGTTTGACCATCTGTAAAAGGCTTTCTGAACTTATGGGAGGTAGCATCCATGTTGAAAGCAAGATAGGCAAGGGAAGCATATTCTCATTTAATGTGGCCCTTGAGATCTCGTATCCAAAGGAGAAAAAAGATACCAGTTTTAAGGAGATTGATATACCCCAGATAAAACTAATTACAAAAGACCTGGAAATTAAAAGGGCACTATCAAACATCTTACTTCGTCTTGGAATTAAAGGAGATTTTGAAACAGACGGCTCCTTTAGAAAGGATACCTATAATAAGGACGCCCCTCTATTTGTGGATATTCCTTCCAAAGCCAAGGATGAAGATCTGTCCAGTTTGGTTGTTCCTCAAGAGCGAGCCATTTATCTTGTCCCCTTTGGCATGGAAAATAAAATCTTAAATCTGGTTTCACATGAAAGGGCCTTTTTACTCAAAAAGCCCGTGAGGGAAAGAGAAGTTAGAAATGGAATCCTTTGGTTTAAGGGCCTGTATGATGATAGAGCAACACCTTATAAGAAAAAGGAAATATTTTTTAAAGGTGTAAGGGCTCTAGTTGTTGAGGATAATGAAATAAATCAAATGGTTGCAAGGGAGATACTGGAAAAATTGGGTCTAAGTGTTGATTTTGCATCAAATGGTCTAGAGGCTGTCCAAATGGTTTCTAGTGAATATGATATCGTCTTTATGGATATCCAGATGCCAGAAATGGACGGGTATGAGGCAACAAAGATAATTCGCCAAAATGCCTCCTTTAAAAAGCTTCCAATTATTGCAATGACTGCAAGTGTTTTTAAGGAAGATAGGATGCGCTGTTTTGAATCTGGAATGAACGATTTTGTCATGAAGCCAGTAACTCCAGATGCTCTCGAAAGGGCACTTTTAAAATGGATAGATGAGGATAAGGTTGGTTACCGGGAAGTTGATGAAAGGCCCTATACCAAAGAAAAGGATTCTGATATTTCCATACCAGGTATTGATTTTTCAGAGATAGATAAAAGGTTTTCGGGAAAAAGGGAACTCTATTTTGAGCTCCTTGAAAAATTTTTTCAGGAATACAGTGAGCTTGGCATTTCATATTCATCTTTAAAAAGAGAAGGCATTGAGCCTGAAGAAAAGAAAGCCCTTAAGCGTTTTTTTCACACCCTTAAAGGAGTAAGCTCAAATTTAGGTCTGAACGATATAAGTGAGAGTTCTCTTAAAATAGAAGGGCTTATAGAAAAGGGAGAATATTCAAAGGCCCTGGAGGGCATTAATAAACTTGAATCGGATATTCAAGGGCTTTTGAATATATTGGAAACAAGGGGTGTCATTAAAAGAGATGAGAGCCAAGCCTTTTCTGCTCAGAAAAATAATTTAGATATTAAAAATTTACTATTAAAACTTGACGAACTACTTGAATTAAATGATATTGAATGCGAGGGCCTTTGGAGCAAGCTAAGGGAGAAATTAAAAGGTCATTGGCCTAGTGAAGAGATTGAAAAGATAGATATTGCAATCTCCAATTTTGACTTCGATGAGGCAAGAAGGCTCATTTCAACCTTAAACTCTCAATTTAAGCTACTAGAGGGAAGCAATGGAAGATACAACAAGGCCTCCAATTCCTTTAATGGCCTTTATGGCTGACCTCCATCATGAAATCCGTTCTCCCTTAAATACCATCTTGAACATGACAGAGCTCGCCCAGAGGGAGCCTCTTTCAACAAACGCTCGGAATTATCTAAAGCAAATTGAAAGATCAGCTAATGCCCTTTTGACCCTTATAGATGACATGATTGATCTTTCAGAAGATTCTACCGGAGGAGAAAGGCCCTTAAGCACCTTTTCCATTACAGATGTCCTGGAAGATATAAAGGAAAAGATAGATGTACTTAGAAAAATAAAAGGTGTTGAGATATATCTTCATGTAGGTGAAGACGTTGGTGAGTGGTTGTATGGCCCATGTGAAAGATTCAGACAGCTTTTAACCCAATTTTTAAATTTTTCCATAAGGCAATTAAAATCAAAAAGGATTGAGCTTTTTATCGGCCTTGATCAAGTAAACGGAGAGGAAAAGTTACTTACCACAAGGCTAACTTGTCACAAGAATTATGGCGATATTGAAAAGGCCTTTAAAAATGTGAGATTTATAATTTGTAAAACCCTCTTAAATACCCTTGGGCATGAACTTTTTGTAAAAAAGGGTGAAAAAAACCTTTCTCTAACCTTTGGTTTGTCAGTTAGGCCAGTAGAAAGTCAAAAAGATGTAGCTCGAAAAAGGGAAAATGCCACTGCATACCTGATAGATAGCGATCGCTATTCCTCTGAGATATTGAAGCGAAGGCTTCATTTTTGTGATTTTGAAGTAAAAGATGGGCTTGCTCTAGACAAGGTCTTTAAAGATGTTTCTTCCATGAATGTGGGTCAAAGGAGATGCCTGATTATTAACTGGCATGAGCTTTTCGAAAAAGATATGGACATTTTTGATTTTGTAACAGGCCGAAACCAGGAAGTTCCCGTTCTTATTTATGATATTCCTCCAGTCAAAATGATGGATATTCAAAAAAAGGCAAAGGATCAAAATATCAGCCTTGGAGATATTGGCCTTGTCATGGCCCCTTCTAGGGGAAAGCAATTTGTCTCTGAATTAATAAAGATACTGAATATTACAGAGGACGATCTACCCTGTAGAAGGCTTTTTGAGGAAGGAAAGAGTCTTAAGAGACATAAAGAAATAATTAAGGATAAAAAGATACTTATTGTAGAAGATGACAAGATAAATCAAAGGATTCTCCTTGAAATACTAAAAGGAGTTGGAGCAAAACCTGTTGTGGCATCAAATGGAGAGGCGGCCATAAAGGCAGTAAATAAGATTCAATTTAATGCAATTCTTATGGATATTAATCTTCCAGATACAGATGGTTATAGGTTAACAAAAAAAATAAGAGGGCTATCAAATTACAAAAGATGTCCTGTAATAGCATTAACTGCCAGCACAAAAAATCAGGACCTTTGCAAAGAGGCAGGGATGAATGAGTTTTTGACAAAACCCTACAGTGAAGAAAGGCTTTTAAAAGTTCTAGCTGAATCCATTTCAAAGGTAAGCTAACTAATAATTAAATAGTTTTTATTTAGAAAAACTATACCCCAAATTATCGTCAAATCTCCCTTTGTCTTAATGGATGGCACCATTTTCTAAGATATTTTAAAAACTCGTCCCTTGGAATCATACGAGCACCAAAGTTTTTTAAATGACTTGTTTCAACCTGGCAATCAATGAGTTTAAGGCCTTTTTCTTTTAGATGGCTTATAAGTGAAACAAAGGCCACTTTGGATGCATCTCTTTTTCTTGAAAACATGCTTTCACCAAAAAAGACCTTTCCCAAAAGGACTCCATAAAGTCCCCCCACTAGCTTATGTCCTTCCCACGCCTCGGCGCTCACGCAGAATCCTTCATAAAAAAGTGAACAATATGCGTTCACCATGTCTTCATTTATCCAGGTGCCTTCACCCTTTTCAAGCCTTACATTTGCACATTCTTCCATTACTTTTTTGAAGGCTTGATTGAATGTAATTTTGAATCTTTTTTGCTTGACTGTCCTTTTGAGGCGTTTTGAGACGTGGAGCTCATGCGGAAAAAGAACTAATCTCGGGTCAGGGGACCACCAGAGGATGGGTTCATTGGGGTTATACCAAGGGAAGATACCGTTAAGGTAGGCGTTTATAAGCCGTTCTTTTGAAAGGTCTCCACCAACTGCCAGAAGTCCATCTTTTTCTGAAAGGTGAACATCCGGGAAATGTGGACTGTCATTAAGGATAAAAACAGGCATTATCCAAAAATGTTTTTAAATGAAATAGGCATCAAGAAAAAGAGCCCCGTCCCCCTTTTATCTTGGAAACAGGGCCTAATTATTTTGTTTAATTACAAACTATTTTAAAGACCGGTGGGGAATTTTGGAAGGTCTTTCAGAGCCTCTTTAATCTTGTCTTCAGGATATTCATAATCCTCAAGACGTCCTTCAAGATAGTCATCATAGGCAGCAAGGTCAAAATGGCCGTGACCACTGAAACAACAAACAATTGCCTTTTCTTCACCGGTTTCTTTGCATTTCAGTGCCTCATCTATCCAGCCCTTAACTGCATGTGAGGTTTCTGGTGCCGGAATGGTCCCTTCTGTCCTTGCAAAGAGGACTGCCGCTTCAAATACAGGATTCTGTGTATAGGCACGGGCATTTACCACCTTGTTTTTGACAAGATTACAAAGGATAGGGGCATCACCGTGGTATCTCAAGCCACCTGCGTGAATCCCTGGTGGTTCAAAGGTATGGCCAAGGGTATGCATCAAAAGAAGTGGAGTCATTCCTGCAGTGTCACCAAAGTCATACTGATAAAGCCCCTTTGTAAGGGTTGGACAGGACTTTGGCTCAATGGCAATGATTTCCACATTATCCTTTCCAGAAACCTTGTCTTTTACAAAGGGAAGAATCATTCCTCCAAAGTTTGAACCACCGCCAACACATCCAACAATAACGTCTGCCTTATCATCTACAAGCTCTAATTGCTTTTTGGTCTCAAGACCAATTACCGTCTGGTGTAGGAGGACATGGTTTAAAACGCTGCCAAGGGAATAGTTAGTGTCTTCATGGGTCGCAGCGTCTTCTACTGCCTCTGAGATGGCTATTCCAAGGCTTCCCATGGAATCAGGGTTTTTCTCAAGAATGGATCTACCCGCATTTGTTCTTTCAGTGGGTGATGGATAGACCTCTCCTCCCCAGACATGCATGAGAATTCGACGGTATGGTTTTTGATTGTAGCTTACCTTCACCATGTAAACACAACATTTCATGTCAAAGAGTTTACAGGCAAAGGAAAGGGCACTCCCCCACTGTCCGGCTCCAGTTTCGGTTGCGAGCCTTTCTATTCCTGCCTTTTTGTTATAATAGGCCTGGGCTACAGCGGTATTTGGCTTATGACTCCCAGGAGGGCTTACTCCTTCATTTTTGTAATACATCCTTGCTGGTGTACCCAAGGCCTTTTCAAGCCTTCTTGCCCTTATGAGCGGAGTCGGTCTCCAAATTTTATAGATTTCTCTTACTTCATCAGGAATTTCAATCCATCGCTCCTGACTAACTTCTTGCATTATAAGCTCATCAGGGAAAATGGGTTTTAGGTCATCAGGTGTCACAGGCTGTCCGGTCTGAGGATTCAGAGGCGGTGCCAAGGGCTCTGGCAAATCAGGCAACACGTTGTACCACGCAGTTGGAAGCTCCTTTTCGTCAAGTGTTATTTTGTAACTGTCTGACATTTATGATCTCCTTTTTTAAAATATATATATCAGTTTAAACCAGACGTTTTGTGTTTCTGGTTTATTTCTGACTGCAAATTCATGTTGGTATCTTAAGGTGGCCATAAAATTTTTGTTTTTATACATAACTCCTGGACCTAGCGCAAAGGCCCTAGATTTTGCGTCTTCAAGGTCAGACAGGGCCTTATAAAGAGGCTCAGGATATTTTTTAATATCTTCATAGTCATCTGCGGTTACCTGTTGGTAGAAATATCCATTTATACCAAATCGCAGATAATCAGTAAGCCCCCATGAAACATTAAAATCAAAGTGAAATTCCTGGCCAGGGTCTCTGTCCACCTTTACAGGAGGGCCTGGTTCATAATCTGTTTGATGGGTATTAAAGTCATACATGAATTTAATCGAAGTCTCCAAGTTTGGAATTGGAAAATAGGTTATGGCAAGGACAGGTTCAAAGGTCCAAAAATTTCTTCCAACAGATGCAAAATTCCCTTTATCCTCATTATATAAAGGAATATAAATGTCTGATGCAGACACAGCCACATGAAGCCTACCCTGGTCAAGGTGCCAGCCCAAAAGAAGTGGTGAATATATAACATAAAGGGCATTAAAGTCTGAATAATGTTCCCTGAGTCTAGAGCCAACAGGGGCGTTAAAATCAAGATCTTTGTTTATGGCTCCAAAAAACATGTGTTGGCCATAACTTGCATTTAAAAGTTTAAATTTTGAAATCCAGATGAGTCTTATTATATCGCCCCCGACAGCTGCCCTATTAAAGAAATCTTGGTTGTCCCCATCGTCATCCTTGAGTTTCCCTGCATATCCAAAATAGGCATAATTCACCAAGGTGATCCCAGGTGGAGGCATCATACCAACCATGAATGCTTCGGCACCATTGGGATATGCCTGGCCGCCACCTGCTAAGACCGTGTCTCTAATGGAAAAGACAAGTACTAGAAAAAGGCAACATAAGACAAGAATGAATCTCTTTCCCATAACGATTCTCCTCTCCCATGATTTTGAAGGTTTTTACAACAAAATGAATGATGGTTCAATAAGTTCCTTAATACTTTAAATAAGAAATTGGTAAAGAGCATAGGTGTTATTTAATTGACAGTGCCAGTTGCCATAATTATTTTTTGAAATGCATTTAGAAAAGGAAAATCTCTTTATATTTATAACTGGTTAAATTTATTCAAGAAGCCATGACTGACAAGGTTTCCATATCTGACAGAAAAAAAGAGATACTTAAACAAGTGGTGAACTCCTATTTGGAGACGGCTGAACCAGTAGGATCTCGTGTTGTTGCAAAAAGGTCAAATCTTGGCCTTAGTTCCGCAACCATAAGAAATTGTATGGCAGATCTTGAGGAAGAAGGCCTACTTTTTCAGCCACACACCTCTGCAGGAAGGCTCCCTACCGAAGCGGGGCTTAAGTTTTTTGTCCAGCATTTGATGGAAAAGGCCCCACTTAGTTGGGGAGAACAGGTTGCCATTGAAAAAGAAATGCTCAAGGACCTTGATGACTTTTCTTCGGTCCTAAAAAAGGCGGCTCGACTTCTTGCTTCCCTTACTGGCTATGCTGCAGTGGTTAGCGCACCGAGTGAACTCGATGACAAGCTCGAGTTTATTGAATTTGTGGGAATAAAGGCCGGCCTTATACTTGTAGTAATGGTGAGCACAAGTGGAACTGTAAGAAACCAGCTCATTAAAACCAACAGGGAGATAAGCCCTGAGACCCTAGAGCGCTTTTCAAAGATGATGAATGAGCTCATAAAGGATTTTACTCTGGCTGAGATAAGGGACCAGTTGATTGAATCAATGCAGGAGGACAAAAGGCTTTTCGAAAACCTGCTCTTACATATTGTGCCCGACTCCAGGGAAAAACACCTGACAGGTGAGCTTTATATTGATGGAAAGTTGAATCTTTTAGATGAGCCTGAATTTGCCCATGTAACCAAATTAAGGAGCCTTCTTGAGGCACTTGAGGAAAAACACCTTTTGTTAAAACTTCTTGAGAGGTGTTTGGCAGGTGAAGAGCTTCAAATCTTTATTGGAAAGGAAGTTGATTCAGGGATGAGCTCTTGTGGCATGGTAGTTGCTCCCTACGAAAAGGGAGATCATCCTGTTGGGAGCCTTGGTGTCCTTGGCCCAATGAGAATGAATTATCCAAGGGTTGTATCCATTGTTGAATATATTGCATCAATTTTAAGTTCCAGGGCAAAGGAGATGTAGGCCATGGAAAACATCAAAGATGCAAACAAGGAAAAAGAAAAAAGGGAAGAAATTAAAAAGGATAAAGACATGGACAAAAACAAAGAAGAAAAATTTGAGGAAAAGATAGCCTCTTTGGAAGAGGCGCTAAAAAAGAAAGAAGAAGAGCTTGCAGATTGCAAGGACAAGATGCTTCGCTATGCAGCAGAGCTTGAAAACTTCAAAAAAAGGGTTGAACGGGAAAAGCTTGAACACATGAAGTTTGCCTTGGAGGAATTTGCCAAAGAGCTTTTACCCTTTCTAGATAACCTTGAAAGGGCAGTTCAAATGGCAAAGGAAACCGAGGATCTTGAAAAGATGATAGAGGGTATAGAGCTTACCCTTTCTGGATATTTTAAGACCCTTGAGCGCTTTGGGCTAAAGACCTTTGTGGCAGAAGGTCAGCGTTTCGATCCAAATTATCACGAGGCCCTTAGTGTTGAAGAAAATCCCGATGTTGAAGAAAATACCGTATTGAAGGAGCTTTTAAGGGGTTACACATTGCATGATAGAGTCATTCGTCCAGCACTAGTTGTGGTTTCCAAAAAAAATAAAAAAGACAGTGGACAAGAAGAAACAAATGCTTAGTTTTTTTGTTGAGAAAAATGCTTCATGTGACAATAGGAAAATCAAGGAGGATAGATAAATGGCAAAAGTAATCGGAATCGATCTAGGAACTACCAACTCCTGCGTAGCTATAATGGAAGGTGGAGAGCCAAAGGTCTTGACTAATGCAGAAGGCGGAAGAACCACTCCATCTGTCGTTGCCTTTACAGATAAGGGAGAAAGGCTGGTTGGTATGCTTGCAAAGAGGCAAGCTGTCACCAACCCTGAAAATACACTTTTTGCAATAAAAAGGCTTATTGGTCGGAAATTTAATGACCCGGAAGTTCAAAAATCCAGAGAAATAATGCCCTATAAGATTGTAGAGGGCCCAAACGGTGACGCCTATGTGGAGGTCCAGGGCAAAAAATACAGTCCGGCTGAGATCTCCGCTATGATCCTTACTAAGATGAAACAGACCGCAGAGGATTATCTTGGTGAGGAAGTAAAAGAGGCTGTCATCACCGTTCCTGCATATTTCAATGACAGCCAGCGTCAGGCTACTAAGGATGCAGGAAGGATTGCAGGGCTTAATGTTTTAAGAATTATAAATGAGCCAACAGCCGCAGCCCTTGCCTATGGTCTTGACAAGAAAGGCGAGGAAAAGGTTGCGGTATTCGACCTTGGTGGTGGAACCTTTGATATATCAATCCTTGAGATTGGTGAAGGTGTATTTGAGGTTAAATCCACCAATGGAGATACCTTCTTAGGTGGTGAGGACTTTGACCTGAGGATTGTTGACTGGCTTGCAGATGAATTCAAGGCGGAGACTGGCATCGATCTTAGGGAAGATAGAATGGCCCTTCAACGCCTTAAGGAGGCGGCAGAAAAGGCAAAGTGTGAGCTTTCAACCACCATGGAGACAGAGATAAATCTTCCCTTTATAACTGCAGACGCCTCAGGACCAAAACACCTTGTAAAGAAGCTTACAAGGGCAAAACTCGAGGCCCTTTGCGAAGACCTCATTGAAAGGCTAGTTGGCCCATGTGAGACCGCCCTAAAGGATGCAGGGCTTACCAAGGCAGATATTGATGAGGTCATACTCGTTGGCGGTATGACT
This sequence comes from Deltaproteobacteria bacterium, assembly GCA_026991135.1. Classification (GTDB taxonomy): domain Bacteria; phylum Desulfobacterota; class Dissulfuribacteria; order Dissulfuribacterales; family QOAL01; genus JAADCZ01. Next base: position 12,187 of record JALXCD010000055.1, read on the forward strand.
CGTATGCCAAGGGTTCAGGAAAAGGTCAAGGAGATATTTGGAAAAGAGCCTCATAAGGGGGTTAACCCAGATGAGGTGGTTGCAATTGGTGCGGCCATTCAGGGTGCTGTCTTGAAAGGTGAGGTCAAAGACGTCCTTCTTCTGGATGTCACCCCCCTTTCCCTTGGTATCGAGACAATGGGTGGTGTCATGACAAAGCTTATTGAGAAAAACACCACCATACCGGCAAGAAAGAGCCAGATATTTACGACTGCCGCTGACAACCAGACAGCAGTTACCATCCATGTGCTCCAGGGTGAGCGTGAGATGGCGGCAGACAATAAGAGCATTGGCCGCTTTGAGCTTGTGGGTATTCCCCCAGCACCCAGGGGAGTGCCACAGATAGAGGTAACCTTTGATATAGACGCAAACGGTATCTTGAATGTTTCTGCAAAGGACCTAGCTACTGGTAAAGAGCAGTCCATAAGGATTCAGGCCTCTAGCGGCCTTACTGAAGAAGAGATTAAACGTATGGAGGAAGAAGCAAAACTCCATGCAGAAGAAGATAAGAGGAAGCGTCAGCTTGTTGAGGCAAGGAACCAGGCAGATAACCTCATTTATACCACTGAAAAGAGCTTAAAAGAGCTTGGGGATAAGGTTGACAGTGCAACCAAAGAACAGGTAACCCAGAAAATTGAAGCCCTTAGAAAGGCAATGGAAGGCGATGATATAGATGCCATTAAGAGGGCACAGGATGAACTTATGCAGGCATCCCACAAGATCGCAGAGATGATGTATCAGCAGGCCCAGGCCTCAGGTGGCGCAGGAGCTGCAGGTGCTGCGGGGGCCGGTGCTGCAGGAGCTACAGGAGGTGCCCAGGCAGGCGGAGCAACTGGAGGCTCAGGTGGAAAGGGCGGCGACGATGATGTGGTAGATGCAGACTTTGAAGAGGTAAAATAAGGCTTGCCTTAAAAAGATAAATGATTGATGATAGGGGCCAGGTGCCAAATTGGCATCTGGCCCTTATTTTTTGCCCTTATTTTTTGATTGGTTTAGCTAAATGGAAACGAAAAAGAGACAGTGTGGAATCCTCCTTCACATTTCTTCTCTCCCAGGCCCCTTTGGAATTGGTCAGATTGGAAAAGAGGCCTTTGAATTTTTGGATTTTTTAAAGGAAGCTGGCCAAGGTATCTGGCAATTTTTGCCCCTTGGCCCCACGAAGGAATCCCTGGATAACTCTCCTTACATGGCAAGCTCTGCCTTTGCAGGAAATCCCCTTTTTATTTCTCCTGAAGGTCTTCTGGAAAGAGGTCTTTTAAAAAAGGAAGATATAGAAAACCATCCAGAATTTTCCGAATACCTAGTTGAATTTGAAAAGGTCATTCCCTATCAAACAGGGCTTTTAAAAAAGGCATTTAAAAGGTTTCTCGCTAAAAGCAAAAGGCCAGAAGAATTTCTTTTATTTTGTGAGAAACATGCATACTGGCTGGATGATTTTTCACTATTTATGGCATTAAAGGAGCGATTTTCAGAAAGACCCTGGTATCAGTGGCCAAGGGCCATTGCAAAAAGGGAAAGGGATGCGCTTCAAGGGGCAAGAAAGGAGCTTTTTTTAGAGATAGAATTTCAAAGATTTTGCCAGTGGCAGTTTTTTTCACAGTGGGGGTTATTGCGTTCAAGGGCAAAGGAGCTAGAAATAGAGCTTTTTGGAGATATGCCCATCTATGTTGCACCTGATAGTGCGGATGTATGGGCAAACCAAGAGTGTTTTGAACTTGATGAAAAAACCCTTACCCCAAAGGTGGTAGCAGGGGTTCCACCAGACTATTTTTCAAAGACAGGCCAAAGATGGGGAAATCCTATTTACAAGTGGAAGGTTAAGGGGAAGCCCAACGAGCCCCTTTATGACTGGTGGGAAAGACGTCTAAAACATGCAGGCTCCCTAATGGATATTTTAAGGATTGATCATTTTAGGGGCTTTCAGGCCTATTGGCAGGTCCCTTCCAGCGAAAAGACCGCCATTAACGGAAAATGGATAAGGGGGCCAGGAAAATATTTTTTTGAAAGGATGAAGGATGCCACCAGGGGCCTTGAGATTGTGGCCGAGGACCTTGGCACCATTACAAGGCCTGTTATAAGGCTTAGGGAAGAGCTTGGCCTTCCAGGGATGAAGGTCCTAATCTTCGCCTTTGGCTCAGATGAAAAGAATCTCTATCTCCCCCACAACTTTGAGCACACTAATTTTGTGGTTTACTCTGGAACCCACGATAACAACACAGTAGTTGGATGGTATCTTGACCCTTCCATCCCTGAATATGCAAAGGAAAGGGTCAGAAGATATGCAAACAGCGACGGCAATAGAATTCACTGGGACTTTTTAAGGCTGGCCTATTCGTCCGTAGCAAGGATAGCCATACTCCCTATGCAGGATGTCCTTGGATTTGGAAGTGACTGCAGAATGAATACACCTTCAACAAGTAAGGGCAACTGGAGGTGGCGTCTGGCCAAAAGATTTTTAACAGATGAAGTAAAAGAGGCCCTTTATTCAGAGGCAAGGTTTTATGCCAGGATACCAGAACCTAAAAAGGCCAATAAAAAAGAACCCCAAAATAAATGAAGTCTTTTCGAGGGCCATTGACTTTGTGCTTTTAAGGGAAAAAAGAGAGGGAGGGTTTGGCGCAACCCCTAAACTTCCTGCAACCATAGAAGACACCTTTCATTCCTTAAAGATCATTGAATTTTTGATAGGTGAAAGGGAAAATACCCTCCTTGATTCACGGGGTATTAAAAGGCACAGGGAGTACCTTTTTAGGTTTTTTAAAAGGGATCTAGATCTAAATCTAAGGTCCATATATCAGATACTCTGGTCCTATAATTATTTGGGAGGTGATGTAAAGAAATTCCCTGTTGATTTTTATCTTTCAGAAAAAGGCCATGGAAACTCTATTCCAGGAATTTACTATAAAATAAAGATTTTTGACCTTTTGGAAAGGTCATTCCTTTTTCAAAAAGATGCTGTAACCTTCGGCTTTTCAGGAATTTTAAAAAGGAGGTGGATGTCCCTTTTTCTTTCAGAAAGACTGGGGCTTAAGATGGTTGAAAGGGACAAGGCCATTGACTGGCTAAGGGCCTGCCAGAACTACGATGGCGGTTTTGGCTTTATGCCAGGGACCACCTCCTTTATTGAAAATACCTTTTATGGCCTAAGGGCACTAAATTTATTGGGTGGGAAACCAAAAGATATGGAAATGGCACTAAACTATGTGCTTTCATGCAGGACCAAATCAGGTGGCTTTTCAAGAAAGGCAAATGCTGCCCCCTTTCTGGATGCCACCTATTATGCCATTGGTTCATTGATGGAATTGCAAAAATGCCGCAAAGAGAAAGGAGACGGATTTGTCTAAGATATCGGCCTTAAAGGCTATTTATTCCTTTTATGACGATTTTTTAAGGGGTTTTCCAATTGCGTGCAAAAAGGGCTGTTCAACCTGTTGCACCACAAATGTCTGTGTCACATCCCTGGAGGTGGAATATCTGCTAAAAGAAGGAGATATTGATAAAAAACAGATAGAATCCATCAAAAAGGCTTCCCAAAAGGAACACTTTATCCCCAATACCACCATAAATACATCGGCGGCCCTTTATCTTTCAAAGAGGAATCCGCCAGAGGACTCATACCCCCAGGATTTTGAAAGGTGTCCGCTTCTAACTTCTGATGGGCTTTGCAGCATCTATCCCTGGCGGTCCTTTTCCTGCCGTTCAATGAGTTCAGAGACCGTGTGCACAGAAGGCGGAGAGGCCCGGATGGAGCCATTTCTTGTTACAGTAAATCTTGCCATTTATCAAATACTTGAGCACATAGACGCCGACGGCTGGTATGGAAACCTTTTGGATGTCATAGGCATCTTTAAGACCAATGGGGCCTATAAATCCGGAATCTCTTCAGATCTTCAGGAAAGGATAAAGACAAATAGACCCCTTCCAGGCTTTATGGTGCCGCAAGAAGAGATGGTGAGATTTAAGTCTTTTTTAAGAAGATTATCTAAAGTAAGGGTCGATTCGGATAGAAGCCTTTCTGACTTTTTGCCTGAAAACCTATTTGGATAAAGGGCGGGCCTAAAAGCAAGCCTGCTTTTTAGGCCCTTTTTTATATCTAGCCGTAGGCATGGGTGCCCAAAACGCACTTTATGCCATATTTTTCCTCAACTATCTTTTTAAACTGCTCAAAGTCATGATTTTTGCACATTGGGACTGCCTTACACATGCAATTACTAAGGTGAACCACATCCACCGGGACATTTTTTATAACCATTCCGATATTGTTGATTGTGGCACGCCCTGGGCATTTGCACCTTAAAAAGCCAACAAGAACAGGGTTGTCATAATTTGCAAACTCTCCGTTTTTCTCTTTGATAGCGTTTATGCATTTATACTCCCCTGGGCAGCCATAGCCGGCATCCATGTATGAACCGCATCCAACAACTAAGATATTCATGGCCTTTACCTCCTCTAAGAAATAATTGGAAATGAAATTAACCAATGAGAAAAATTTTTCAAGCCATATCCATCCCTATTTCATTGACTTGCCCTTTCTTTTTAACAATAATGCCCAAAGATTTTTTTGCTAAGAAGGGAAAATGGATATTACTCAATTAGATGAAAAATTTATGAAAATGGCCATAGAAGAGGCCAAAAGGGGACTTGGTTTTACAAGCCCAAATCCTACCGTTGGTGCAGTTATTGTAAAGGACAATAGGGTTGCGGGTAAGGGCTATCACAAAAGGGCAGGTACCCCCCATGCAGAGGTAAATGCCATAAAAGACGCAGGAGGGCTCACAAAGGATGCTACAATTTATGTAACCCTTGAGCCCTGTAATCACACAGGCAGGACTCCTCCGTGTACAAAGGCCATACTGGATGCAGGGATTAAAAGGGTTGTAATAGGTGCAAGGGATCCAAATCCCAGGGTGGCAGGAGGAGGAGCAGAATTTTTGGCCGATTCCGGCCTTGATGTCACTGTGGGAATTCTTGAAAAGGAATGTAAAGAGATAATCGCCTCCTTTGCAAAACACATAAACACAGGGATTCCATGGATCAGGAGCAAGGTTGCAAGTAGCCTTGACGGAAGGATTGCTACAAGAACTGGTCATTCAAAGTGGATTACAAATGAAAAGGCTAGGGAATACGGCCAGTATTTAAGAAGGATTAGTGATGCCATTTTGGTTGGAAGGGAGACTGCCCTAAAGGACAACCCAAGGCTTACCTTTAGAGGTGTAACCGAGGGCCAAGAAAAGGTCCTTAAAAGGGTAATTCTTGATTCAACCCTTTCTCTTCCCCTTGATCTCAATGTCTTTGAAGTCACATCCTCTTCTCCCACTATTTTGATAGCTACAAAAAAAGGGCCTGGTTCCAGGGACAAGATAAGGGCCCTTGAAAAAATGGGAGTAAGAGTTCTTGTCGTTGATACGGATGAAAATGGACGGGTTGAATTGAAATCTGCTCTCAAAGGACTTGGAGAAATGGATATTCAGTCCATACTAGTAGAAGGCGGGGCCACAATACACGGAAGTTTTTGGGATAAGGGGCTTGTGGATGAAGCATTTTTCTTTTTTGCTCCTATTGTAATTGGAGGAAAGGAGGCTCCATCAAGTATTTTAGGTAAAGGGGTCAGTGAAATTGGAGAGGCCAAAAGGCTCAGGGAGGTTGAAATTCTTTTTTTTGATGACAATTTTTTGGTGCATGGATATGTAAATGATATAAACAGCTTTTGGAGCCAGAAATGTTTACAGGGATAGTTCAGGGGCTTGGTGAGATAAGGTCTATTACACCTATCAAAAATGGTCTAAGGATGTTAATAAATCCCCTTTTTGAGCTAAAAGATCCAGAGCTTGGGGAAAGCATTGCAGTTAATGGTGTCTGCCTTACAGTTACAAGCATCTTATCGGATTCTTTCAGTGTGGATGTCTCCCCTGAAACCTTGAGCCGAACAACACTCGGGGAGCTTAGGAAAAACAGCAAGGTAAACCTTGAAAGGGCCCTCAGGCTTTCAGACAGGCTTGGAGGGCATATTGTGAGTGGACATGTGGATACTGTGGGAAAGATTGCAACAAGAAGGGAACATGGAGATTTTATATTTTTTTCCTTTGAACTTGAACCAAGATTTGACAAATATATTATTGAAAAGGGCTCCATTGCCATTGACGGGATAAGCCTTACAGTTAATTCTTGCAGGCCCGGGGGCTTTGAGGTCGCAATAATACCCCATACGGCTGCCCACACCACTTTATCTTTTAAAAAGCCAGGGGATAAGGTTAATATTGAGCTAGATGTACTTGGAAAGTATATTGAAAAATTGCTTTTTGCCAAAAAGGACGAAAAGGGGTCTGAAAAGCCAGAATCGGGACTAAACAAAGAATTTTTGGCAAGATACGGCTTTATTTAAAATTTTGATATAAGAGGGAATTAGCCATGCCAGTTTCAACCATTGAAGAGGCAATTGAAGATATAAAACAGGGAAAGATGGTCATCCTTGTTGATGACGAGGACCGGGAAAATGAAGGGGACCTTTGTATGGCAGCAGAAAAGGTAACCCCAGAGGCCATAAATTTTATGGCCATGTATGGAAGGGGCTTGATCTGTCTTGCCCTTGATGGCTCCATCGTGGATAAACTAGGCCTTCCCATGATGGCAAGCAAGAATACAAGCAGGTTTGGAACAGCCTTTACCGTATCCATCGAGGCAAGAAGGGGTGTTACCACTGGCATCTCTGCCCATGACAGGGCCACCACCATAAAGACTGTCATGAAGGATGATGTCACCCCGGATGATATTGCAACACCTGGCCATGTATTCCCTTTAAGGGCAAGAGACGGAGGAGTGCTTGTAAGGGCCGGCCAGACCGAAGGCTCGGTGGACCTTGCACGGTTAGCAGGACTTAAGCCTGCCGGGGTCATCTGCGAGATAATGAAGGATGACGGCACCATGGCAAGGATGCCGGACCTTGAAAAATTTTCTGAAAAACACGGTCTTAAAATCGTAACCATTGCTGATCTTATAGAATACAGGCTCAGGACAGAAACTTTTGTAAAAAGGGAGGTGGAGACCAGGCTCCCATCTGCATATGGGGGCGAGTGGAAGCTCATAGCCTACTCATCAATCCTTGATAAGCACGAGCACATAGCCCTTATTTATGGGGACCCAAACTTTCAGCCTGAAGATGAGATATTAGTTAGGGTGCATTCAGAGTGCCTTACAGGGGATGTCTTTGGTTCCCTTCGCTGTGATTGCGGCCCTCAGTTAAGGCATGCCATGCTCCAGATTGCCAGGGAAGGGCGTGGAGTCCTACTTTACATGAGGCAGGAGGGCCGCGGCATAGGACTTTTAAATAAGCTAAGGGCTTATTGTCTTCAGGATGAAGGAAAGGACACTGTTGAGGCCAATGAGGCCCTTGGTTTTAAGGCTGATTTAAGGGACTATGGTGTGGGCGCTCAGATTTTGAGGGACCTTGGAGTAAAAAAGATGCGTCTTATGACCAACAATCCAAAAAAGATCGTTGGCCTTGAGGGTTATGGTTTAAAGGTTGTGGAAAGGGTACCAATAGAGATCCTGCCCCAGGAAGAAAATCTTAGATATCTTAAGTGTAAGGCAGAAAAGATGGGTCATTTATTGCATTTTGTAGAAACAGTTAAGGAGAAGATCGATGCCTAGGACTTTTGAGGGACATCTTGACGCAAAGGGTTTGAGAATAGGGATAGTGATATCCCGTTTCAATGAATTTATCTCCACAAAGCTTCTTGGAGGGGCCATGGACGCCTTAATAAGACATGGCGCAGAGGATGAGAGGATTGAGGTTGCCTGGGTTCCCGGGGCCTTTGAGATACCGCTTATTGCCAAAAGGATGGCAAATTCCGGCAAGTACGACTGTGTCATTTGCCTTGGCTGCATAATAAGGGGGGCAACCCCCCATTTTGACTATGTTGCTGCCGAATCCTCAAAGGGGATTGCCCAGGTGGCAATGCGCTCTGACTGCCCAGTTGCCTTTGGGGTCCTTACTACCGATACCATTGAACAAGCCATTGAAAGGGCAGGGACAAAGGCCGGGAACAAGGGCTGGGATGCAGCCCTTGCTGCTGTAGAAATGGCAAATCTCATTAAAGAAATCGAATCTTAATGCCAGGAAGAAGAAAGGCCAGACAGATAGCCCTTCAGATCCTTTATCAGTCTGACTGGGAGGATGAAATAGAGCCAGGCAATGAATATGACTATGCGAAAAAGGCCCTTGAACAGTTCAAAAAGGGCCTTTCTCCTTCAAGAGACCTGGAGGACGAAGAAGTCTCCGGGTTTATAATTGACCTTGTTTCAGGTTGCCTTTTAAGGCGGAGGGAAATCGACAAACTCATTTCAGGGCTTTCAAAGGGGTGGAAACTTGGAAGGATGGCCATGGTTGATAGAAACATCCTCCGTCTTGGCATCTATGAGCTTTGCTACCATCCAGATATCCCGCCAAAGGTGGCAATAAATGAGGCAGTGGAGCTTGCAAAGAGATTTGGAGACGTGAATTCACCAGCCTTTATAAATGGCATATTGGATAGTGTCTTTAAAAACTACTGTGCAAAAAAGAAGCTGATACAATTGGACTAGGTGTTGATATGAAATACAATTTTTCTGAAATAGAGGAGAAACAGCAAAGGCTTTGGGAAGAAAAGGGAGTCTTTCAACTTGATGACAGGGCAGCAAAAAGGCCCTTTTACTGTCTTGAGATGTTTCCATACCCTTCCGGCAGGATACACATGGGCCATGTCCGTAATTATTCCATAGGGGATGTCATAGCCAGGTTCAAAAAAATGCAGAGTTATGATGTGCTTCATCCTATGGGATGGGATGCCTTTGGACTTCCTGCAGAAAACGCTGCCATAAAACACGGTATCCATCCGGCAAAGTGGACCTATGAAAATATTGACTACATGAGAAAACAGCTTAAAAGGATGGGCCTTTCTTATGACTGGTCTAGGGAGATAGCAACTTGTCACCCAAAATATTACAAGTGGGAGCAGCTTTTTTTTATTGAGATGCTTGAAAGAGGTCTTGTTTACAGGAAAAAGGCAAAGGTCAACTGGTGCGAAAGCTGTCAGACCGTCCTAGCCAATGAGCAGGTGGAAGACGGGCTTTGCTGGAGGTGCGACAGCCAGGTTGTGGAAAAGGAACTTGATAGCTGGTTTTTCAAGATAACAGACTATGCAGAGGAGCTTTTGGAGGGCTGTGACCGGTTAAAGGGTTGGCCTGAAAAGGTCCTTACTATGCAGCGGAACTGGATAGGAAAAAGCGTTGGTGCTGAAATTGATTTCATGATTGATGGCAGTGACAAGACTATAAAAGTTTTTACCACGAGGCCTGACACCCTTTTTGGCGTAACCTTCATGAGTATTTCTCCTGAACATCCTCTTGCCCTTGAGCTTTCCAAAGGGAAAGAGGAAGAAGAGAAGGTAAGAGAGTTTATAGATAAATGGAAAGCCTCCCTTAAAAGTGAGCGTTATGGAGAGACGGAAAAGGAAGGTGTCTTTACAGGAAGCTTTTGCATCCATCCCCTTACAGGTGAAAAGGTGCCCATATTTGTGGCAAATTTTGTCTTGATGGAATATGGGACAGGTGCTGTTATGGCCGTTCCGGCCCATGACCAGAGGGATTTTGAGTTTGCCAAAAAATACAATCTTCCCATTCGCGTTGTCATCATGCCCCAGGATAAAGACCTTTCTACTGAAAAGATGGAAGAGGCATGGGAGGGCCCGGGAAGGCTCGTAAATTCCAATGAATTTAATGGTCTAGATAATGAGAGGGCCAAGGAGGAAATCACAAGATTTCTTTCAGAAAAAGGGCTTGGGCAAAAAAAGGTCACTTACAGACTAAGGGACTGGGGCATTTCAAGGCAGAGATACTGGGGTGCCCCCATTCCCATTATCCATTGCAAGGATTGTGGCCCAGTTCCTGTCAAAAAGGAGGACCTTCCTGTTGAGCTTCCGGCAGATGTGGAATTTGACCCCACAGGCAAATCCCCCCTTCCAGAATGTGAGGCCTTTTTTAGGGCAAAATGCCCAAGATGCGGAAAGGATGCCAGGAGAGAGACAGACACCATGGATACCTTTGTTGAATCCTCCTGGTATTTTGCAAGATATGTTTGCCCTGATGATGACACAAAAGGGCTGGACAAGGAACGGGTGGATAAGTGGCTTCCTGTTGATCAGTATATTGGTGGGATTGAACATGCCATTTTGCACCTTCTCTATTCAAGGTTTTTTACAAAGGTCCTTCGGGATCTTGGTTATCTTTCTGTGGATGAGCCCTTTGAAAGGCTTCTTACCCAGGGAATGGTCCTTAAGGACGGGGCAAAGATGTCAAAATCAAAGGGAAACGTGGTTGATCCGGATGCCATGATAAAAAAATATGGTGCTGACACCGTAAGGCTCTTCATCCTTTTTGCAGCACCGCCTGAAAGGGACCTTGAATGGAGCGATCGGGGAGTGGAAGGTGCCCACAGGTTCATCCACAGGCTTTGGAGGATTGTTATGGAAAATCTCGATGAATTGAGGTCGGCAAACCAAAGGCAAATTGATCTAAAGGCCTATTGTGATAGGGTTTCTTCCATAAAATCCTTAAGGCAAAAGACCCATCAGACCATTAAAAAGGTGACAGAGGACTTTGAAAGGTATCATTTCAATACTGCCATAAGTGCTGTTATGGAGCTTGTGAATCAGATGATGGCTGTCATCCAGGATGAATCCATCAAGAAGGATGACGGTTTTTGGTCTGCCTTCAGGGAGGCTGTTGAATCAAGCCTTTTATTGCTCTCCCCGATAATTCCCCATGTCACCTCTGAGCTATGGGGCCTTTTGGGACATGAAAGGCTATTGGTTGAAGAGCCCTGGCCGGTTGCAGATGAGGAGGTGGCCAAGGTTGATGAAGTTACAGTGGTTGTCCAGGTAAATGGAAAGGTAAGGGGCAAGATAAAGGTACCTGTCGGTATTTCAAAGGAAGAAGCCTTAGAGCTTTCAACGGGCGAGGCCAATGTAAGGAAATTTATCTCTGATAAGGAGATAAAAAAGGTAATTTATGTGCCCAATAAGATTTTGAATATCGTGGTTGGATAAGGTGTTACACTCTAAATCTTTTCTTAAATTTTTGCCCCTGATGGTATTAATTGTTTCCTGTGGGTATCACAGGCAGGAGACAGACGTCCAGTTGCCTAACTGGATAAGAACCATTTACATTGCACCGTGGAAGAATAACAGCACTGAGCTTCATCTTGGCCAGTGGATTACAGACGAGCTCAGGGAGCGTTTTTTGCAGGATTCGGGTCTTACCCTGGTGCCAAAGGCAGAGGCAGATGTCATCCTTTCAGGAAAGGTGATTAGTGCCTATACCACTGGCCTTTCCTATGTGAGATACGATATAGCAGTTGAAAGGCGCATTGGTGTTGAGTGTGAGGTAAAACTGATAGATGCAAAGACAGGGAAAGAAATATGGAAGAGTCCGCCCATTGTCCGGGAAGAGGGTTTTTATGTAGGAAAGGATATTATAAAAACAGAAGACCTTAAAAATATCACTTTAAAAAAGATAAGCGAGGATATAGCAGAAATAATCCACCACAGGATTGCCGGTGTGTATTAAAAACCGAAACCTAAAAAACAATCATAAAATACAAAAGGCCCCTTCGCCCGGGGCCCTTTGTATTTCCAAAATTCAGGAAATCTTTTGACTAGACACAACCGGTTGGCTTTGGAAGACCTGCCATCTTACAAGCTCCCTTACCAGGTCCTGATGGAAAGAGCTCATAGATTTTCTTCAAAGGATAACCGGTTGTCTTGGACAGGATCCTGACCATAGGAGCAATTCCGTTCTTCTTGAAGTAGTCCTGAAGAACATCGATGATCTTTTTGTGATCCTCAGTCAATTCGCTGATTCCTTCCTGCTCCATAACATATTCGACCCAGTTCTCGTCCCACTCTTCCATTCCTTTGACCAAGAACCCGTCTTCGTCAACTTCATAAGTCTTGCCTTTGTACTCTACAGTTGCCATATTGCCCTCCTTTAGGATTATTATCTTATGTCCATTTTATTTACAGACGTCATGTAATTACTATAACGAAAACTCTTTGTCAAGGTTAGTTAAAAATTTTTCAATTTCTCTCTTCAGTGAAATTGTTAATATTTATAGCAAGTTACATCAATAACAATTTGTATGTTAAGGAATTTTTTGAATGGTCATTCATTTTTTAGTTTCTAGGTTGTCTTCTATCTATGGGTAAAAGGATGATTATTCGCCCATGATTTTTTAGCCTTCCTGCAAGGGAAAGGGCCCTTTTCCCGTTCCCAACGAAAAGATCTGCCCGAAATGGCCCTTTTATCGCGCTTCCTGTGTCGTGATTAAATCCTATAAGGGCTATCTCATTCTCCGGGTCATTAAGCCATTCAAGAGGCGTCTTTACATCCGGAAGCCTAAAAATAATTAAAACTGGGATGCCAGGAGGATAAAATTTTGAGTCAAGGGCCAAGGAGGCCCCGGAAACGATAACCTTGCCATAACTCCCAATCGGCCCTTTATCTTCCCATTTGAAAAAGACATAACGTTCGTTTTGGTATAATATATTTTTGAATTTTTCTGGATTTTTTTGTGCAAACTCCCTTATATCATCCCAGGTAACACCATGTCCTTTAATCAAGCCCTTTTTTATGAGGATATTACCGATGCTTTTATATTTTCTGCCATTACTTGCGGCATAGTGAATAAACCTTTTTTGCCCCTTAAGGTCGATTATGCCTGAACCTTGAATCTGTAGTTCCAGTAGCTCTACTTCATCCCTTAACCAGCAAAGAACAGGATATTTTGAGCTCCTACTTTCAATCTGGGAACGGGTGTAATAGGGTATGAGCCTTTTTCCAAGAATTCGCCCCCAAAGGCTGATCCCGGGAAGATTTTCGGAAAAATCCTTAAGGCGTACCCTTATAAGATCCTCTGGCCATGAAAAAACAGGGACGCTGAATACCTCTGTCCTTTCCAGGGAACCCGAAAATTCTGGTTGATAATAGCCTGTAAGAAGTAGCCTTTTGTTTTGTTGACCGCTTTTAATTTCATAGGGAATAAAGCACCTTTTTAGTGCTTCCCTTTCAGGAATTCCCCTTGACAAAAGGCCCTTAAAAACTATTAGGGCCTTTATATAATCTTCCTTTGGCACCTTTTTCCCGAAAATGGTCATTATATCAGGTGCCCTTTTTTTTATGATATCTATGCTCTTTTGGATGGCCTCAATCAAAAATCTAGTTTCTGGATTGAGACGGGCATTGATGGAGTCAAGGTCAATCTTTTCAAGCCTTATTCCCTTTGGCCTAGGATACGGCAGCCATTTAAAGAAAAAAAGGGCCAGAAGCACGGCAAAAAGTGCCACTGACCCAGAAAATATCAAAAGGTTTTTCTTAGAGACCTGTAGCTTCAACCTGTTTTTTTACTGCCTCAACGGATTTTGAAAGGGCATCTTTTTCTTCCTGGGTCAAAGGAAATTCAACTATCCTTTCAACACCCTTTCTGCCAAGTACCACAGGGACGCCCAAAAACACGCCGCTTATTCCAAACTCCCCTTCAAGATATGCAGCACATGGAAGGACCCTTTTTTCATCAAGAAGGATTGACTGGGCCATCTCAATGGCGCAAAGTCCAGGGGTGGTAAAGGCGCTTCCTGTTTTAAGATGCTCTACAATTTCTCCCCCGCCAAACTTTGTCCGGTTTACAATCTCCTCCAGCTCCCTTTTTGAAAGAAGGTCTTCAACAGGTATTCCAGCTACACTTGCTAGCCTTGTAAGGGGAAGCATGTTGTCTCCGTGGATGCCCATGACAAGGGCAGTAACGTCCTTCGGGGCAACTCCAAGGGCCTGGGCAAGAAAGGTCCTGTATCTTGATGAGTCAAGGACTCCGGCCATTCCAACCACCCTGTTTTTGGGAAACCCGGATACCTTAAATACCGTATATACCATTGCATCAATTGGGTTTGTAACCACGATGATTATTGTCTCTGTACTAAATTTCACAATGTTTTCAGTAACTTCTTTGACTATTTCCACATTTTTCTGTAAAAGGTCATCCCTAGACATGCCAGGCTTTCTGGCAAGACCTGCCGTTATTATAACAACATTTGATTCCCTGGTATCTTCGTAAGAACAGGTTCCCACAATTTTCCCAGTAAAGCCGCAAAGGGGGGCGCTTTGGCTTATATCAAGGGCCTTTCCCTGGGGTATTCCCTCGATTACATCCAAAAGAACGATCTCGTCTGCAATATTTCTGCTAATGGCCCAGTGGGCAGCAGAGGTTCCAACAGCACCTGAACCAACAATGGTGAGTTTTCCCTTTGGCATCTTATCTTCTCCTTTCATAGTAATACGGATAGTAATTTTGCGGGTAAGGATAGGACCTTGGCTGCATTTGAGGTCTTGTCTGTCTTTGGCCCCTTTCGTGTAGGTATCTTTGATAATAGCTCATGGCCTCTGGCATAAGTTGCTGAAGCTGCTGTATCCTTGCTTTATCAGACGGATGCGTGCTTAAAAGCTCGGGCGGCCTTGGCTTTCCGCGGGATGCCTTCATCATTCTTTGCCAGAAGGGAATGGCATATCTGGGGTCATAACCGGCAATGGCCATGAAGATAAGCCCAAGATGGTCTGCCTCATACTCCTGTGTGCGGCTATAGGGCAACAATACCCCAAGGTTTGCGCCAATGCCGTAAAGTTGCAAAAAAAGCCTTCTTGTGGCCGGATTTGAGCCTCCAGACATCATTGCTACTGCCTCGGCCCCAAGCTGAAGGAGAAGCTCCTGGCTGAGCCTTTCAGCCGCATGGTTTGCAACTGCATGGGCAATCTCATGTCCAAGGACAACTGCAAGCCCTGTTTCGTCCCTTGCAATGGGCAAAAGCCCTGAATAAACTACAACCTTTCCGCCTGGCATACACCATGCGTTTATCTTCTTGTCACAGACCAGGTTAAATTCCCACCTAAATCCCCTTATCCTGTAGGATTGTCCCCTTTCATAGAGAAATCTCTCAACGGCCTGTCTAATCCTGTTGCCCACCCGTCTCACCATCTGGACCTTTCGGGGGGCAGTGCATAGCCTGTGCTTTTGGAGAAACTGCCTGTAGGCCTTTTCACTCATTGCAAGAAGCTGGCTGTCAGGGACAAGGGCAAGCTGGCTCCTTCCAGTTACAGGGACCTGGGCGCAGGAGGAAAAAAGGAGGACAAAAAGGAACGAGAGAAGGATTTGTATGAAAAGGGCCTTTGGTCTCAAGTAAGGATTCTCCAAAAAGCTTTTTAGATGAGCTTACAAAATCAAGACTTTTTTGTCCATTTCAAGTTTTAAATTGGAAGGATTTGGATTAAAAGGACTGTGCCAGGATAATCCTCCTGGCACAGTTTTGATAAAGTCTTTATGGCAAGGTAAGTTTTTTTGAACTAATAGGTAAGGGCTTGGTCGGCATTCATGACCTCATTTATGAGCTTTCCTGCCTTAACAAGCTCGCATCCTTCAACAAGCTGAGATTTGTCAATCTTTCTTTCTTCAATGCATGGAATACAGACAAACATCTTTCCCCCAAGGGGCTTTATGCCATCCACAAGCTCCTTTAGGCGTTTTAGGCCAGGGCTTATGATGTGCTCATACATGCCCTTTGTGCAGCACATGACACCCTTTCCCTGAAAGACCACAGTGACCTGTACGTCCATGGCAAGGGCCGCATTTGCAACCACAAGTCCAAGGGTTGCCTTTTCGGGCTCATCAAGCCCGTGGGTAATTATTACAACCAGTTTTTTCCCAGCAATTGACTCCGCCATTTTTGACCTCCTTTTTTATCAAATACTTAAAAAATCAGTTAATTTCCCAGTATTTTAAAAGGCCCTGTGTAAAACCTCCAGTTTTTGAAAAGGCCCCTTAAATCCATAATGCCAGATCCTCCACTCTTCCGTCTGGGCCACATGCCTCCTTGAGATTCAAGTGACAAATGGGGCACATGGTGACAATGGTCCTAGCCTCCTTTGTCAGCTCGTCCACCCTGTTTTTGGCAACTTCCCTTGCCTTTTCAGGAAAGATGGATTCGGCAGGACCTCCGCAGCAATGGGTTATCTCACCTGAAAACCTCGGCTCCTTTATCTTTGCCCTGGCCTTTTTCAAAAGCCTTCTTGGGGCCTCAATCACATCAAGATACCTTGCATAGACACAGGAGTCATGGATTACAACCTCCTCGTCTTCCTTTGCCTTTAGCCCCTTGGCCCCTTTTTCCACCAATAATTCAAGATAGGATTTGACCTCAAAATCAAAACCCTTTACTGCCTTTGGATATACCCTTTTAAACATGTCAGTTGAATGGGGATCAACTGTGATTATGGTCTTTACCCCTTCCTTTTTAAAGATTTCTGAAAGCCTTATTGCATGTTCCTTGAAAACCCTTTCAAGGCCAAGGTCATGGGCCAGGGTGCCTGCGTAAAGCTCCTTTTCATACAAATAACCAGGCTCTAACCCGTTTGCCCTCAAAAGGGCAACTATCTTTTTCAAGACTCCAAAGTAGTAGTCCCTCTCCTCCCTTTTTACAGCGCCAATTGTCCCCAGGAAGGATACATTGATTACGGGGTTAATAAGCAAAATTATCCTAATGAGTTTTTCGTAGAATTTTGACGGAATCCCCCTTTGCCGCCTTTGAAGGGCCAGAAGGTACGGCACCATCTGATACATTTGCCCGGTATAAAGGATGGTATCTCCGCCCCTTTTAAGGCCAAGGCCCTTTGCCCATCTTGTATGGATAAAACCTGGAAGGGGCAGGGCGCTATTTCTCTTTTGGATATTCTGGGAAAGGAGGGTCAAAACTGCTATTTTCTGGTTCATGGGTCTAGTTTCCATCTTATATTTTAAAAACCCTTTCTGTAAAATAGGTCCTTAAGATTCTGATATTTTCACTGATTTTTACCCCCTGGGGGCAGTTGGCCTCACACATCCTGCAAAGAAGGCAGGAATAGATGGCATCTTCTGCCTCCTTCAACTTTTCCTCTGAGCCAAGGAGGCTAAAACGAAATATCTCCCTTGGCAAAATTTTAAGCCCCATTGGGCAAAGGGCCGTGCAGGTTCCACAGCTAAAACACTGGTTGGCGTTAAATTCCCCGTATCTTTCTAATTCTTTTTTGAGTTTCGGATTTACCCTTATCATTTGCCTTTGACCCCGTATTTGAAATAGCGGTCCCTTCTTTCCTTGGGAAGCTCCTCAATAAGTCCGTATCTCCTCATGGCCATGACATACATTGTGGCATCGGCACTGGGTATCCCAAGGGCCTCTGCAATCTCAGGGATGGTCTTTGGACCCTTGGTCTCCAAAAGCTCCATTATGGCGCTTTGAAGGCCCATTTCTGCCTGGTATCTTTCAAGTGAATTCTTGTTAACTAGAGACATCTTCGTATCCCTCTATGAGTGCATCAATCATTGAACATATTGTCTCATGCTCATAACCCCTTATCTGAAGGGCCTCCTTGGGGCAAATGGGGACACACGCGCCCTCTCCCTTGCAAAGGGCCTCGTTAATAATCGCAATCTTTTTGCCCGAGTCCTCCTTTATGGAGATGGCCCCGTAGGGGCAGACACCTTCACAAAGGCCGCATCCATCACACCTTTCAGAAAGTACCTCTGCCACGAAAGGCTCCATTTTTACAGAGCCTGTAAGGATCATGGCCCCAGCCTTTGCCGCTGCAGCCATTGCGCTTATGGTGCTTTCCTGGGAGGTCTTTGGCCCCTGGGCGCATCCTCCAATAAAGATGCCATCAACTACTGTCTCAACAGGCCTAAGCTTTGGATGTATTTCATTGTAAAACCCTTCCTTACCAACAGGAATCTTTAAAATGTCCGTAAGCTCCCTGTTTGGAGAAGGCTCAAGGCCTGTAACAAGGCAGATAAGATCGCTTTCAATCTCTATTTCTTCCTTTGATGTCAAAAGGTCAGATACCTTAACAACCGGCCTTTCCCCCTCAAATTCTATTTCAGGCATGGTCTTTGGTGAAAACCTTATGAAGATGGAGCCCCTTGAAAGGGCCCTTTTGTATTCTTCTTCATAGTTTCCGTATGTCCTTATGTCCCTGAAGAGATGAAACTGTGAAATTTCAGGCCACTTGTCATGTATGATGTTTGAGGTGTGAATTGCCGCAGTGCAGCAGTACCTTGAGCAATAGGTATGCTCCTTGTCCCTCGAACCAACACAGTAGATGTAGGTTATGGTCTCAACTTCTCTGCCGTTTACCCTGAGATACTTAAATTCCTTCTGGGAGGAAATCATGCCTAGAAGCTCTTTAAGGGTAACAATACCCGGCCTTCCGTAACCCCACTGGCCTTCCTTTGGTCTATAGGGAATGGCCCCTGTGGTCACGATTATGGCGCCCACTGAAAGGCTTACGGTCTCCCCGTTTGAAACCCTTATATCAACGGAAAAGTCTCCAACGCTTCCCCTTTTCCCCACTACACTTGCCCCAAGATAGAGGTTAATATTGTCTGCCGCCTTTATCTTTTCAAAAAGCCCCCTTACTATTTGCCTTCCATCCTGGCCTGTGGGAAAAAGGCTTTCCCTATCCCTTATGAGGCCGCCAACCTCCTTTTCCTTTTCAACAAGGTGGACATTTATTCCCATCTTTGAAAGGGATATGGCTGCCTTCATGCCGGCAATGCCAGCACCGATAACGAGTACGGCCGGATGCGTCTTTGTAACAATGGGCTCAAGGGCCCTTGCGTGAAGGGTCTTTTGGATTCCTGCCCGGACAAGCCTTGCGGCCTTGTTGGTGGCTTCTTCCCTGTTGTGGGTATGCGTCCAAGAGCACTGCTCCCTTATGTTCACCTGAGTATATTTGTAAGGATTGAGCCCAGCTCTCTTGGCCATTGCCCTAAAGGTATTCTGGTGAAGCTTAGGGGAGCAGGAGGCAATGACAATGCCGTCAAGCCCTTCCTTTTTTATGATGGAGATCATCTCTTCCTGGGCGGCATCTGAGCATGAGAACATGTTGGTCTTTGCCACCCTGACTCCAGGAAGGCCTTCCACAGACTCGCGAACCCTTTCCACGTCCACATAGTCTGAGATGTTTCCACCGCAATGGCAGATAAAAACGCCTATCTTTTGTTCGCTCATGGCCTTTATCCCTCCAGGGCCTTAAGGTGTGCGGCTATCTGGGCAGAGGCAGCCCCTGCGTGGAGCACCGAGTCCGGGATGTCCTTTGGCCCAGAGGCCGCTCCTGCCACAAAGACCCCTTTGATGTTTGTAAGGCATGGATCATCAATCTGTCGTATCTCTTTAAAAAACCTGAGCTTATCAAGCAAAATCTCTTCCTCCGAGCCTATGAGTCTCTTTATTTCCGGATTTGCCATTGCCCCTACTGCAAGGACCACAAGGTCATGCTTTGCCCTTTTAAGTCCGCCCTTTCTTTCCATGTCCTCGTAGTAGAGGAAAAGGTCCTGGTTCGGGGCTTCATCGATCCTTGCAATCTTTCCCTTTATGAAATTTACTCCCATGCCCTTTGCCTGCTGGTAAAATTCCTCGTATCCTTTTCCAAAGGCCCTTATGTCTATGTAGTAGATGGTAATTTCTGCAATGGGCAGGGCACCCATTATGAGCTGTGCCTGCTTTATTGAATACATGCAGCAGATCCTTGAACACCACGGATTTCCACTTGTCTCGTCCCTTGAGCCTGCACAAAGGACAATGGCTATGTTTCCAGGGACCTTTCCGTCACTTGGCCTTAAAACTGCGTTATAGGGCCTTGTGGGAGAAAGGAGTCTATCCATCTGCATGGCAGTTATCACATTTGGAAAGTTTGCATAGCCTGTAAGGGGCCTTTTGGACGGGTCAAAGAGCCTAAAGCCTGTTGCAATAAGGACTGCCCCGGCATCAATGACAAATTTTTCCGGTTTCATGGAAAAGTCTATGGCATGGGCAGGGCATGTCTCAACGCACTGTAAACACTGGGAGCAGATGGCACAGTCAAGGCAGGAAGAGGCAGCCTTTATGGCCTCTTTTTCGTCTTTAAAGACTTGGGAGGAGGGCCTTTTTATCTTTAGAGCCTTTCCCTTTTCCGTATGTCCAAGGGTCCCTTCAGTGGAAATGGACTTTGGGGCCTTATTGAACAAAAATTTATAGATGGAATAGGCGGCGCGCTTTCCTAGGCCAATGGCATTTGTCACCATAAAGGGGCCTGTCACGCAGTCTCCTCCTGAATAGACAGAAGGGATGCTGGTTGAAAGGTCCTTTTCATCCACCTTTATAAAGCCGTTTTCATCAAAAAGCCCGTCATCCTTAAGGCATTTTTCAGTCTTAAGCCCAATTGCAGTAATAAGAAGGTCACAGTCAAAGACCTCAGTCCTGGATTTATCAGGGATTGGGGCCTCTCTTCCTGACTCATCCCTTTCGCCAAGCCTCACCTCACAGGATAAGACCCCTTTGACCCTTCCATTTTCTTCGAGCACCTTTAGGGGTGCCTTTCTAAAGATAAATTCCACCCCGTCCTTAAGTGCCTCCTCCACTTCAAAGGCATAGGCAGGCATGTGCCTTTTATCCCTTCTGTAAAGGACTTTAACACTCTTTGCCCCGCACCTTAACGCAGTCCTTGCACAGTCTATGGCCACGTTTCCCCCGCCAATGACAACAACGCTTTTTCCTTCAAGGGAAAGGCCATTTTCTGAAAGGTTGTATCTTCTTAGAAACTCAAGGGAAGTAAGGGAGTTTTCAATATCCTCTCCCTCTATCCCAAGCCTTCTTGGAGAACTTGTCCCTATGGCGAGAAAGACCGCATCAAAGCCCTTTTCCTCAAGAAGCCCCTTTACAGAATCTATTGGGGTATCTGTTTCTATCTTTACGCCAAGGGCCTTTATCTCCTCAATATCCCTTTTAAGGATTTTTCTTGGAAGCCTCCACTTGGGGATTCCGTAAAATAAAAGCCCGCCAGGCTCCTTTTCCCTTTCAAAGATGGTTACATCCACTCCAAGGCGTGCAAGATGATAGGCACAGCTAAGGCCGGAAGGCCCTGAGCCTACAACTGCGACCCTTTTACCGGTCTTTTCCTCCAGCTCCTTTCCAAGGGGCTTTTCATTGAGATAATATTTATCCGCCAAAAAGCCCTTTAGTGCCCTTATGGGGACCTGTTTTCCGTTCTTTAGCCCCCTTGTGCACCTTGCCTCGCAAGGGGCATAACACACCCTGCTAAGGGTTCCCACAAGGGGGGCATCCATGAGATGCCTTTTTATGGCCTCCTTGAACCTTCCGTTTCTTACAAGGGCCACATATCCGTGGGGTCTAACTCCTGCCGGGCAAGTATTTGAACACGGGGAAAGCCCCCTTTTTTCCACCACTGCCTTTTTTGGCACTGCCTGAGGAAAGGGGATGTAAATGGCCCTTCTTGCAATAAGACCGTCATTGAACTGGTCGGGTCTTGCAACCGTGCAGGCCTTTTCGCACTGGCCGCATCCCGTGCACTTGGACGGGTCAACAAAGGTGGGCCTTTTGGTCACCTCCACCTCAACCCTGCCATTTTCAAGGGGCGTGATGGAATCTACCTTTGAATAGGTAAAAAGGGTTATGTTCGGGTGATTCTGGGTGGCAGCCATCTTGGGCGTGGAAATACAGCTTGAGCAGTCAAGGGTCGGAAAGACCTTGCTCAAAAGTATCATCTTTCCGCCAATACTTGCCTCCTTTTCCACAAGAAGGCATTTAAAGCCCATGTCCCCAAGGGTAAGGGCTGCCTCCATTCCTGCAATTCCGCCTCCTATGACCACACAGTCAAATCTCTTCCTGTTTTCAGCCATTTTCATCCCCGGCTTCAAGTTTTTTCAAGGCCTCATCAAAACGCTTCATGTGATTGACAAAGGCCTCGGAACATACCGAGCAGATGGCGGCCATCTTAAGGCGCCTTGGGTCATGGCCGTTTTCTTCAAGAAGTTTTTGGGCTGCACTCACCACCTTCCCTGTCCTTGTGGTGCAGTCTTCAAGGTATGCGCAATCGGTGCCATCTGCTGCAATAAACACCCCGTCAAAGCCCTTTGAAATGGCATGAAGTATCCATCTTGGGTCAATGCCGCTTGAACAGGGGACACTTATTACAGATACCCCTGTTGGATAGTCCATGTGGGATGCCCCGGCCATATCTATGCCAGGGTCCGAGATGTTATTGGTGGAAAAGACAAGTATCTTTGACATTAGTCCTCAGCCTTTTTCACAAAAAGACGCCAGTAGCCTGCCTCTTCGATTGTGCCCAAAAACTCGTGGCCTGCGTTTTCCGCCCAGAGGGGAAGGTCATCATTTGTGCCCTCATCCGATGACTGAACCTCCAGGATTCCGCCTGGCGGAACATCTGCAATGGCCCTTTTTGCCTCAAGAAGGGGGCCAGGACATGCGGTTCCCCTTGCATCCACAACTACATCTGCCTTGATTGTTGATAGATCTACAGACATGGCTTCCTCCTTTTCTTGGTTATTTATTTGAAATTGACGCCATTTTCATATCTTCCATTTGCCTTGCAAGCCTCCCCTGGCTCTTTAGCCTGTCCAAAAGTGCCGCCCTTATGAGGTCACAGGCCCTTGGAATGCGACTGTCTAAAATGGTGTAGATTATTGAAGGGCCTTCTTTCCTGGCGGTCACAATTCCCTTTTCCCTTAATCTTGCAAGGTGCTGGCTTGTGTTTGCCACAGTGATCCCAAGTTCCTTGGCAATCTCGCCCACCTTTTTATCTCCCCTTGAAAGAAGATAGAGGATCATGAGCCTTTTTGGGTTTGCAAGGACCTTGCAAACCTCGGCATGTTCATAAAAGACCTTTGGGTTAAATTCTATTAATTCTGCCTCACCCATTAACCCTAAGTTTTTCTTCTCCAGTTAACCATTTTCGAAGTATCGAAACTTCTTAAATAGAGTTTAGGTATCTTTTTCTGATTGTCAAGACAAAAAATCAAAAAAATCAAGTAGTTAACTAATATACAAATTAATAAGCACCCATAAATTAGACCCAGAACAAAAGAAAATTTTTATCCTATGCTCAAAAAAATATTGACATGCCCTTCCTTGCCTCATACCTTTTTGTCAAAAATCCCTCGGGGGGAAGACATGAAGATCGCCATCAGCGCAAAAGGAACAGAACTTGACTCCACAGTAGATCCAAGGTTTGGAAGGGCCTCATACTTTATCATCGTAGATTCGGATTCAGGAAGGATACTGGATGTCATTGACAACTCCTCCGGGAAGGAGGCCCCCCACGGTGCCGGGATAAATGCAGCAGCACTTGTTGCCGAAAGGGGGGTGGATGTCGTCCTTACAGGGCGAGTTGGTCCAAAGGCCTTTTCTGTCCTTAGTGCAGGAGGCATAAAGGTCGTTTCGGAGATGGAGGGCACTGTAAAGGAGGCCCTTGAAAGATTTTTAAAGGAAAAACCTCAATACTCAAAGGGCCCTAACGGGGACGGCCATTTTTCAGGATAATGAAGATTGCAGTTGCAAGCGGAAAAGGAGGGACCGGAAAGACTTCGGTGGCAGTGGCTCTCACCCTTTCCCTTAATGGGGATGTGACCTTTATTGACTGCGATGTAGAAGAGCCAAACGCCCATATCTTTATAAATCCAGAGATAACTTCAAAAAGGGATTTTTACCTTGAAGTCCCTGAAATAGATGAAAAAAGGTGCAACTTTTGCGGAAAGTGCAGGGAAATCTGTAGATTCAATGCAATAGTCTCCTTTAAAAGGACCATTATGGCCTTTAAAGATATGTGCCATTCCTGTGGAGGATGTTTTCTTGTCTGTGACCAGAAGGCCATATCCCCTGGAAAAAGGCTTGTTGGGGAGATCCTTCATGGGCAGGGTAAAGGCATAGATTTTTTCATGGGAAGGCTTCGGGTTGGAGAGGCCATGAGCTCTCCCCTTATAAAGGAGCTAAAAAAGGAGGCCCTTTCGGAAAAAAATGGGTTTTTTGTCCTTGATGCACCGCCAGGAACCTCTTGTCCGGTAATAAAGACCGTAAGGGATGTGGATTATGTAATCCTTGTGACAGAGCCAACGCCCTTTGGCCTTTATGACCTTTCCCTTGCAGTAAAGACCATAGGCGAGCTTTCCATTCCAATGGGGGTAGTCATAAATAAGGCCGGGCTCGGCATAGATGATGAGATCAGAAATTGGTGCAGGAAAAACCATCTAAGGGTCCTTATGGAAATACCCTTTTCCCGGGAGATTGCCTCTTCCTATTCAAAGGGCCAGAGCCTTGTCCATGCGGATGAGGGTCTAAAGGAAAAATTCTTGATGTTAGTTAAGGAGATTTCAGGGTGAAGGAGATACTGGTTCTAAGTGGAAAGGGAGGCACTGGAAAGACTACCCTTACCGCAAGCTTTGCGCACCTTTCAAAAGGGTGTGTTATAGCTGACTGTGACGTTGATGCCCCTGACCTTCACCTATTGCTAAGACCAAGGATTGAAGAACGGGAGGAATTTCAATCAGGGGTTATGGCTGCGGTCATGGAAGAAAGGTGCACAGGGTGCGGCATATGTGAAGGGCTTTGCCGTTTTGACGCCATAAAGGTCAATGATGTGGCAAAGGTTGATGAGTTTTCCTGTGAAGGCTGTGGCGTTTGTGCATATTTTTGCAAGGAACAGGCAATCCTTTTAAAGGACAGGGAATGCGGCTATTTTTTTAGATCCTCAACAAGGTTTGGAACCCTTTGCCATGCAGAGCTTAAGCCAGGCGAGGAGAATTCAGGAAAGCTTGTTGCCCATGTAAAGGAGAAGGCAAGAAAGACCTGTCAGGAAGAGGGCACAGGGCTTCTTATTGTTGACGGCCCCCCTGGAATAGGCTGCCCTGTAATAGCCTCCTTTTCAGGGGTAAATTACGTTGTCATTGTCACAGAGCCAACTGGTTCAGGGCTTCATGACCTAGAAAGGGTAATCTCCCTTTCGAGGCACTTTAAGGTTCCTTCCTCTGTTGTCATCAACAAGTGGGACCTAAATAGGGAGATGTCTAAAGAGATTGAAAAAAGGTGTATGGAGCTTGAGGCAGAATTCCTTGGAAGGATTGATTTTGACGAAAATGTGGTGAGGGCCCTTTTGGAAGGTAAGGCCATTACTGAATTTAAGGATTGCAAGGTTTCAAAAAGTGTAGCAAATATCTGGCTCAAGATTCAAAAAAAGATACAGGGAGGAAAAAGTGAGCCAAGAAAACAGTGAAAAGAAAAAGCAATCAAATCCTGTTTTGAGCGAGCAGGACAAAAAGATAAAGGAGAAGCTATCCCAGATAGAGCACAAGATCATGGTCATGAGCGGAAAGGGCGGGGTTGGTAAAAGCACTGTCTCCATCAACCTTGCCATAGGCCTTTCCCTTCAAAACTTCTACGTTGGCCTTCTTGACATAGACATCCACGGGCCAAATGTCCCAAAGATGCTTGGTGTTGAAAAGGGAGAGCTTCAAAGAAGGCCAGACGGGACCGTAGGCCCTGTCTATTATTCTCCAAATCTCAAGTTCATGTCCGTTGAGCCCCTTTTGCCCGACAAGGACTCGGCAGTCATGTGGCGCGGGCCAATGAAGATGTCTGCCATAAGGCAATTCATCTACGATATCGAGTGGGGGAAACTGGACTATCTTGTGATGGATGCGCCTCCTGGAACAGGGGATGAGCAGATGACCATTGCCCAGATCATTCCAGATGCCTACGCGGTTGTTGTCACAACTCCCCAGGAGGTTGCCCTTCTTGATGTGAGAAAGTCCATAAATTTCTGTAAAAAGGTGGGAATGCCCATTATCGGCATTGTAGAGAACATGAGCGGTATGATCTGCCCCCACTGCGGAAAGGCCATAGATGTCTTTAAACGCGGCGGCGGAGAAAGGCTTTCAGAGGAGCTTGGAATCCCGTTTCTTGGAAAGATACCTGTTGACCCAAGGATTGTTACTACAGGGGATGCCGGAAAGCCCATAATGGCCATGTATCCCAACAGTCACACCGCCGAGGCCTTTGAAAAGGTGGTCCAGAACGTGATAAATGTTACCCAGACCATGGCCTTGAGGAAAAAGGAGGACGAAGAAACTGCCAAAAAGGAGGAATGAGCCATGAAGATAGCCCTTCCTGTTGAAAACGGACTTCTTTGCGGGCACTTTGGACATGCCCCCCAGTTTGCAATTGTCAGCGTGGAGGAAGGAAGGGTTACAGGAAGTGAAATCAGGACCCCTCCTCCCCATGAGCCAGGGGTGCTTCCAAGGTGGCTGAAGGAGCTTGGTGTAAGCCACATAATCTGCGGCGGAATTGGCGCAAGGGCCGTTGAGCTTTTGAACCAGTCAGGCATTGAGGTAATTGCAGGTATTGGCCAGGATGACCCTTCAAGACTTGTAGAGGCCCTTTTAAGGGGAGAGCTTAAGGGAGCAGCCGGTCCTACTTGCGGCGGTCACGGACACGGAAAGGGCCAGTGCCAGCACTAATTAAGAGGTGAAAAGATGCCAATCTATGAATACAGGTGCCTTGAATGTGACAGGGTTTCAGAGATACTTGTCTTTTCAAGTTTTGAGCCCGAATGTCCCCTCTGTGGCTCAAAGAGGCTAAAAAAGATCATGTCTCCAACCTCATCCCTTACCGGAAGGGCAAAAAGCACCCTTCCAGGCCCAGGGGATACGGGCTGCTGCGGAAATAGGCCTGGTGAAAGCCCAAATTGCTCAGGGCCTGGCTCCTGCTGCGGAAAAGTCTAGCCCTCTTGAATAAAAAGGAAATTAAAAGGCTAAAAAGGGGGCTTGAAGACCTTTATGAACGCTATAACAAGAGGTGCTATGTAAGCCCAGACCCCCTTGAATTTCTCTACAACTACAAAAACCCCCTTGATAGGGAAGTAGTTGGGCTTATTGCCTCATCCCTTGCCTATGGAAGGGTTACCCAGATCCTTTCGGCAGTGCGCCTTCTTTTAAAACCAATGGGAAAAGGCCCCAGAGACTTTCTCCTATCTATTAGCGATAAAGATCTAGAGGCCCTTTTTTCAGATTACAACCATCGCTTTACCAAGGGGCCAGAAATTGTGGCCTTTTTAAAGGCACTAAAAAGGGCCATTAAAAAATATGGAAGCCTTGAGGGCCTTTTTTCAAAGGGAGATTCCATTAAGGGAAAAGGTGTTGAAAGGACAGTTTCAAGGGTTACAGGCGCAGTCCATGAGCTTTTAGCCCTTGGAGGTCTAGAAAAAAGCTTCCTTTTGCCAGACCCTTTAAAAAAGAGCGCATGTAAGAGGCTATTTTTATTTTTAAGATGGATGGTTAGAAGGGATGAGGTGGATCCTGGTGGCTGGAAAAGCTTTTCTCCCTCTGAACTCATTGTTCCCCTTGACACCCACATGTTTCACATATCAAGGTCCCTTGGCCTTACACAAAAAAGACAGGCAAACCTTAAAACCGCCATTGAGATCACAAATGCCTTTAGGGCCATAAACCCTGAGGACCCTGTAAAATATGACTTTGTCCTAACCCGGTTCGGGATAAGGGATGAGCTTTCAAGGGCCGAGGTGCCCGGACTTGTTTTAGGATAACTTCCCTTTTCCCTTGATGTAGTCCCAATAAACTTTTCCTTTAAACAAGAGGCTGTTTTATGTTAATCAAGGGCCATGCAATTTTCCCTTGGTTCTCCCAAAAGGGCCCTTAGATACTACTGGCTGAGGCTCATAAGGCTTAGGGGAAACCCCTTTGTCATTGCAAGGGGGCTTGCAGTAGGGACCTTTGTGGGGGTTACTCCAACCATCCCCTTTCACACCATCTTGACCATTGGCCTTTGCACCCTTTTTAGGGGAAATATCCTGGCCGGAATCATTGCCAACTGGATAGTGAGCAATCCTGTCTCCATCCCCTTCGAATACTACCTTTCATGGAAGGTGGGCGTGTGGATAACAGGCTCTGATATTTCATGGAACCAGGTCCAAAAAATGCTGAACCTCCTTGAATCCGTAGGCTTTTTAGGGGCGTGTCAGCTTATGTTTCAAAAGTTTTTGGAGATAATCTACTGCCTTATAATCGGAGGGGTGATTATAGGCATACCTGCCGGTATAGCCTGTTATTTTCTTGCATCCTATTTCTATTTCTGGCAGGAGAAAAGGCGCCAGGAAAAATTTCTTAAAAGGATTTCAAGACATCACTCCAGCCATGACTAGTCAGGAACCTCGGCCCCTAAAAAGATTTGGTCAAAATTTCCTTCTTGACCCAAATGCAATAAAAAAGATTGTCTCTTTTATCCCCCGGGAACTAGACACCCAATGTGTGATCGAGATTGGAACCGGCACAGGGAATCTGACCCTGGCCCTTTCAGAAAGGTTTGAAAAGGTTATCACAATTGAAATCGATAAAAGGCTCATAGAGTGGCACAAAAAAGAGGGCATTTTGCCTAAAAACTGTCACCTTGTTGAAGGGGATGTGCTAAAGATGTCCTTTAGGGAGCTTTTGAAAGACTTTCACTGCAATGAGGCTGTCCTTACAGGAAATCTCCCCTATAACATTTCAAGCCCAGTTGTCTTTAAGATGTGCGAAGAAAGAAGTCTCATCCCCTTTTCACTTCTCATGTTTCAAAGGGAGGTTGCAGAGCGCATTGTGGCAGGGCCAGGCACAAAGGATTACGGAATACTGAGCGTAATCTGCCAGTTTTGCTATGATGTAAGGCTTCTTATGACCCTTTCACCTTCCCTTTTTAGACCAAGGCCCAAGGTCTTTTCAGGGGTGGTGAGCTTTAAGAGAAAGGACACTTCCGATGCTTCAATAGACTTTGGGCTTTTTGTAAGGACCGTCAAGGCGGCCTTTTCAAAAAGGAGAAAGAAGATAAAAAACTCCCTTTCCGTACTAATCAGGGATAAAGGGGATTTAACCAATATCCTAAAGGATTCCGGGATAGACCCGAACATGCGGCCAGAAGAGCTAGAGGTAGAAAGATTTATTGAGCTGACAAAAAGGATACAAAGGGAATATTTTTAAAATTCTAGGCTTAAAATCCTGGTTGTAGCATCCCTATGGCAAAATAACCTTTGTAGTTTGGCTCCAAAAAAACAGCCAGAATTGGAGTGCCACTTTAATCCTCGTTACGCTTTGGCCCACTCAAACTCTACGACGTTCTTCTCCCTGGAGTTAAAGCCAATCCCTACCAGAAATACCCTTTTTGAGGTGCCGAGATATTTTTCATGGTAACCCTTCTCTTTGATCTGTTCCAATGCCTTTCTGGACTCACTATCCACCTTGAACTCCATTACATAGACCTTGTCATCTGCAATGACAGTTAGATCCACACGCCCCTTGCTGGAAACATCCTCAGGAATCAGCCTGAGTCCAAGGGAGGCAATGTAGGCATAAACTACTGATGCATAATAGCCCTCGTAATGCTGGATGATGCTGTTTGCATAGTTGTGGTATGGAATGGAGGCAAAGAGTGACTTTAGCGCATGCCTTAAAAGTTCCAAATCGCCGTTAAAAAAGGCTTGCACCAGCTCCTTCCTGCTTTCGCGAAGCTCTCTGTCCAAGCCAGTCAAATAGTGAAGAAACAGCTTATTGAGGGAAATTTGAATCTCCTTGTTGGGAAGGCCCAGTCGATACTCCATCCCGTCAATTCCCTCATATTTTTCCTTGAAGGTGAGATAACCTGTCTGCCAAAGAAGGGCGGCAATGTCTATGTAGTCAACATCAAAGGCGTCTAGAACAAAGTCATCTACTATGCAGTTTTCTAGATCTGGAAGATAACGAGGCTGTATCTTGAGAAGGTCAATGAGAAAGCTTGGGTTGCCTGTGCACCACCAGTAGGGACGATATTCCTTGTTCTGTGCAAGAAAGAGGAGAATGTCAAAGGGATTGTATAGGGGCTCTGCGAAGTAATTATATCCGTTATACCACTCTTTGAGCTTCTCAAGGTCCACTCCCTTGAGATGCTCCCTAAAGTCATCCACTACCTCCTGGTGAGTATATCCGCAGAGGGTGGCAAAGGAGGGATCGACTGTAATGTCATTGAGATTGTTAAGCCCGCTAAAGAGGTTGAGTTTTGAAAACTTGGAAACCCCTGTAATAAAGACAAAGCGGATGTATTCGTCCAGGTCCTTGATAATATCATAGAAGGATTTTAGTTTGTCTCTATTTTGTCTTGCCAGCTCCCGGTCTGTAATGAAGTCCAGCATGGGTTTGTCGTATTCGTCAATGAGGATCACAACCTTTTCTTTGAACTGTTCAAAGCAGCGCTCTATTAGTTCTGAAAAGCAGGAGACAGGCTCATCGCAAGAAAATTCAGTTTTCACCCCAAGCAGCCTTTTGTAACGTCTAAGTAGATTCAGCAATATCCTGTTGAATCCCTCTTCGTTCCTGAAATCACCACCCCCTAGACTTATCTTTATGACAGGGTAGTTCTTCTCCCAGTCCCACTTGTCCTCGATGTAAAGCCCTTTGAAAAGCCCCTTGTTGCCATGGAAAAGCTCATGGAGGGTGGAGATGAGCACACTCTTTCCAAATCGCCTGGGACGGCTCAAAAAGAAGTATTTGCCAGACAGAACGAGGTCACGAATCTCCCTGGTCTTGGCAACATAGACATAGTTTTCCTTTGGATCCACAAGCTCTGAAAATGTCTGAATTCCAATGGGAAGGCGCTTTACAAGGTATTCTTCAATTAGGCCGTCTTCTTCTTTTTAGCTATAACATATCCATATACCACTAAAAAACAGTCACTTAACCATTGATGGTGTGGTCCTTCTTTACTTTTTATTTTATCTTTATGCAGGGCAAAAGGAGTTTTAAGGGTCTTTGGTTAGGGTTTAAGGACAGATACAGGGCGACTGTTTTTCGTTATGACAATTTCTTTAATGATGTAAATGTACCGTCTCCCTAGATGGTCTTTGTCAATTAAGATTGAGCCTGTTTGAAAAAATCTTTAGAAAGGAAAGGATATTGCAAAGCCTTTAAGAGACTTCGATGCTCTACAAAAAGATGTGGTTTGTCTTTCCGGGTAAAAAGCCTATTTACACTTTTCCTTCCAGTTGACCTTGTAAAGGCCCATGAACCAGCGGGCTTCAGGGGAAGTAACTTTCTTTTGGATTTTACAGGCCTCTTCCCACGTGAGCACCCCTGTAATGTATTTTCCCTTTTGCATTTCCAGCCACTCAAGAGAGGTCTTTTCTACTGCCTGTTTAACTAGGTTGATATGTTTTTCTCTAACTAAAAAAGGTTTAAAAGATTCAATTATTTTGATTATCCGTTGGCAATCCTCAGATGTAAACTTTTTATCTCCAAGGAGAGAAAGTTGGGTGGGTTTTCCGATGCGGTCTACGAAATTTTTATAATCCTCTCCAGCGTAGGCTCCTTGAAGGTAGGCCATTGTTAGATCAGCGCCTTGCAGTATGGCATGAGTCAAAACTGCTCCTTGCAAGTTGGCGAACGATGGACTAGCCCCCTGCAAGTTGGCACCCCTAGTCCACTGAAAGCCGGCAAAAAATATCATAAACCTTAGAAACTCGGCTTCCCCTAGCCTAGCCCCTTGCAAGTTGCCTGTCCTTAAATCGGCTCCCTGTAAGTTGACATCCATTAGCTCAGCCCCCTGCAAGTTGGCATTAAATAGACAAGCTTTCTTTAATTTGGCCGAGTTAAAAGAGGAGTATTGGAGCTGGCTTTTCCCTAAATTTACACCACGCAGGTTTGAACCGCTAAAGTCAAAATTAACCATCTTGCTATAGGACATATCTGCCATTATGAAATTCCTGTTTCGCAAGTCCACCTTGGTTGTATAAAAAAGATAGGTTTTTTTTCGCTCTTCATTGTCCAGTTCCCGATAGGCCTTGGCTTCGTTTAGGTCAAAGTCTTCGTTGAGATTGCAGTGGGTCACTTCAAGGCGTGGCAATATTGCAAGTAAGAATTTCATTTGGTTGGGTTTTAGAAAACGTGATGGATAATCTCGAAAGAGGAATGGGTACTGAAGAAAAAGACAAAAAAAGATGAAGAAAAGGATGAAAAAAAGTATAAAACCTGACCGGGTAGGCCCTAAGTTTAAAAGCCTCTTCAAACCGGAGTATTTATTTTTATGGATTAAAAGCGGGTCTATTATTAGGCACAGAATTAATAAAAACAAATGCCAAAATGTAAGAAAAACGCTTTGATAATCTGCAAAGCGAAAGAAAAAGACTGCCAATACCACGGGCGGAAAGAGATAGACCAGGAAATTTACACTCCACCTTACAATGCTGCTTGCGTCAAGATAAGGAGCATCCAGGATGGAAAAGGGAATTTCTCTAATCGTTTCACGAGGGATTTTTTCCAGTTCCTTGCAGTAGCGATCATGCATCCAGAGGACCCCAAAATGTAAGAGCAAGATAGCCAGGGGAGTAACGAAGTAAAAGGTGAGCAGGGGCAGGGAAATGCGAAGGCCAGGTATCTCTATGGGGCGTTCAAGGAGAAGATCGTAATCTGAAGTCCCCAGCACTGCAAGGAGGGCATAGGCGCAGAAGAGTGAAAAGAAGAGTATCCTTCTGGTATTATGCTTGGACTTTTCTGCCAGAAAAGCCCTTTTTTCTTGGATAGACAGTGTGGCTTTTTGCTGACTAGGTCCTGAATTTTTGGGAAGTTGTAAGGGCCTTGGTCTAAATCTGGACTTTAGAAAACGCAACCCTTCCCTCCAGGGCTATAAAATCTTTTTAAATTTTATATCAACCTCATCTGAAAAAGTCATGTCCCTGCCCAAAGATTTTTCTCAAAAAAACCTAAAAAATCCTTTTAACCATTAAAACCTAAAAGAATCAAAACACCCTTTCCTTGACCATATCTGAAAGTCCCTTAAAGGCCTCCTGCCTTTTTTCTGGATCTTCTATGTATTTCATTTCAGAAAGAAATTCATAGCCAAGGTCAACTGCCTTTTGGACAAAGGTCCTTTTGGCGTCTTGATCCCCATGGACGCCATTTAATACAAGGAATTTTTCCTTTCCCCCAAAAAATGCCTCGGCCCTTTTTAGAATGGACTCATCAAGGCCATTTGTCATAAGGATGAGCTTTTGAGCCCTTGTGATAAGGCGTGCTGAAAGCTCCCCCAATCCAAAGGTCTCTATTACGGTTAGATCCTTGTAATTTTGGGCCTCATCCAGTAGCCTTTCTGCCAAGATCGGCCCACCTAAGGCACCTGGCATAAGCTTTCCAAATACAAGCCTTTTTTGGCTATCTTCCATGTGAAATATGTTTCCAACCTGCATATTCATCATATTGAGGGCCTTTTGTGGGCAGTGTTCAGCACAGACCCCGCAGCCTTCACACTCCAGAGGATCGATCCAAAGATCGGCCTCACTTATGGCCCCAAGGGGACAGTTTTTGGCACAAAGTCCACAGGATACACAGACCATGTAATTTCTCATGGGGGCAGGGACTTGAAAGGGCTCCTTTTTCTTGATGTTCCCCTTAAAAAATTCCCTCAAGATTGGGACTTCAACATTTCCATCAACGAATGTGCCTTTGTCAATTTTTTTCATAAGGCCCTTTATTAGCTCGGTCTTTCCACTTCCTGGGTTTCCAAATACTGCGATCTCCATTATGCACCTCCTGAAAGCCTTAATGTCTTTTCAAATGCTTCCTGAACATTAGGGTCCTTTTCCTGAAGGGTGTCACTTCCAAGGTCTTGGATAAAGGGAACGAAAAGGCCTGTCAGATTAAGGCCATCAATTTCCTGGCTGATATCTTCAGGAAACCTTTTTCCAATAAAGACAACTGCCCCTGGCATATCAAAGCCCTGAACAATCTGGCCAAAGGTATTTATTTCATCTTTCACCCCTTGATGGTCTGAAGTTACAAGCAAAAAGGTGTCTGCATCCTTTATGGCCTTAAGACTCATGGCCCCTAGGCCCAAGGGGGCCTTAAGAACGGCATTTTTCCCTTCTATTGGATGGCTTTCCTTAATTTCTTTGATAAGCCCGCCTTCCCAGGCATCGCCAGAAGAAAGCCTTCCTGCAAAAAAGGAAATATTTCCGTCCTTTCCGCTTCCGATTTGGCCGGATTCCATTTCTTCAAAATAGATGGCACCCTTGGGACAGACCTCCTTACAATGGCCGCAGCCACGGCAAAAATAGGGTTTCCTAGTAACCCTTCCGTTTTCCTTTAGGATTGCACCAAAGTTACAGGCCTCAAAACACCTTCCGGAAAGGTCGCATTTTTTGTGGTCAACCCTTGAGACCTTTCTTTTTACAGTCTTTTCATTCCACGGATAAAAGGAGATGAGCTTTGGATTTGATACATCCAATTCATAAAGGGAAACCTCTTCCCTTTTGGCCCAAAAGCTTGCAAGACTCCGTGTAAAGGTGCTTCGGCCAATATTTCCCCTGACTGCCAATATTCCAATGATCATTTTTTCCTCCTGAATCTAAGGGCGTCTTTTAAAACAAAAAGCGCCTAATTTAGTGATTTTTTTTAAGAAAATGGGTAAAAAGGCCCTGGGAGTCAATACCCTTTTGAAAATTTTTTTAGGAATTAAAAGGATAAGGGAGATTTCAAAAAGGAAGGGATTAGTTTTTTAAGTATCCTGCCCTTTTTAATCGCTCAATTACCTCTTCTGGCTCTAGATCATACCAGTTGAGATAGGCATCTGCCACGGCATAGTAGAAACCGCCCCTTATGTTTGGGCAAAATATTTCGTCTGCCTCCTCTTTAAGCCTGTCGATGGCAGTGTCTGAACCCGTTGGGGCAGAGACCACAACCCTTTTGGCCCCGCCCCTTTTTACTCCCCTTATGACAGCAAGGGTGGTAAAGCCAGAGGCAAGGCCGTCATCGGCAATGATAACGGTTTTTCCTGAAAAGTCGGGAAGGGGGCGTCCGTCTCTAAAGAGCCTGTTTCTCTTTTCTAGCTCCTTTCTTGTCCGCTCTATCTGCCACTCCACCTGCTGAGGCGTAATTCCAAGACGGTCTATGAGCTCTTGGTTGAGATAAAGGCCACCGGTAAAGCTTAGGGAGCCCATGCCTGCCTCAGGATTTCCCGGAATCTGTATCTTTCTTACAATGAAAAGATCAAGGGGAAGGTTAAGGTCTTTGGATATGGCTATTGCAATAGGGACTCCGCCAGAAGGTATCCCTAGGACCAGGGTGTCTGGGGCATCCCTATAGTAGGACTCCATCATCCTTGCCAAAAAGAGCCCTGCCTCGTCCCGGTCTTTAAATACATGGGTCTTGTTTCTGAGGGTTGGAATTTCAAAGACCTTTGCGCCTTTCATGGAAGAAAAGAGTTAATAGGGGAGCTGTATTTACCTGCGGTCATTTTGACTCTAAAAGTAACAAAAGACTTGGCCCGCCCAGGAGGACTCGAACCTCCAACCTACGGATTAGAAGTCCGTTGCTCTATCCAATTGAGCTATGGGCGGGTCGGTTAAAGATTACATTTGCTCTATAACCATTTTTTTTCTTATTGTAAAGATTGTGACTTTCCTCATCAAGGGTTGTCGATAACTCGGCTGTTGAAAAACGCGAATAAAAGGTAAGAAATTATCAATAGTTTTTATGTCATTCCTAGAGAATTTATTCATTAATATCTTTAAAAGTTCTTTTTTTGTATTAGAATTTGAACTGGTCAAGGAGGTAAAGACATGAAGGTAGAAAATGATACGGTTGTAGAAATTCAATATATGCTTCAGGTAAAGGATGGAGCAACACCACCAGAGCTTTCAAAGGTTTTTCAGGCAAGGTTTTTGTATGGAAGGGAGCCTGTGATACCAGCTTTGGAGAAGGCAATACTTGGTTTAGAAAGTGGTGAGGAAGTGGAAGTAACTATCCCCCCTGAACAGGGGTTTGGCCACTATGATGAAAAGCTTGTTAATGAGATCCCAAAATCCGATCTCAAAAGGCCAGAGGCCCTTAAAGAAGGTGAAATATACGAAGAAATTGCTAGCCATGGGCACCCCGTTCGTTTCATGGTCAAGGAGATTAAGGACGATAGTGTAGTGGCAGATTTTAATCATCCTGCTGCCGGAAAGGACCTTATCCTTAAGGCAAGGGTTTTATCTGTCCGGGCTGCAAACGCAATGGACATCCTGAGGGCTATAAATCTGAGTAGAGGCGGGGGGTGAGCCTGCTAAAGGCAGGGGATAGTTTATCCCCCATAAATTTATCCTTAAAAAAGGGGCGAAAGGCCCCTTTATTCTTTAAATTTAAAAGGTTTGTCAGGGACCATGCCCTTCTTAAAAGAGGGGCATCTGTAATTGTTGCCGTTTCAGGCGGACCTGATTCCATCTGTCTTTTGTCTCTCCTTTATAATTTTGCTCTAGAATACAATCTGAAGCTTTTAGTGGCCCATGTGGATCACATGTTGAGAGGCAAAGAGTCAGCCTTTGAGGCCGAGTTTGTTGAAAGGATCTGCAAGCAAAATGAAATCCCCTTTTTCATAAAAAGGGTGGATGTAAAGAACTTTATGATGTCAAACAAAGGGTTGAGTGTCCAAGAGGCCTGCCGGAAGCTAAGATATGAATTTTTCTTTGAACTTAAGAGGGAGCAGGAAATAGATCTTATAGCAACAGGCCATACGGCCTCTGATCAGGCAGAAGAGGTGCTTTTTAGGCTCATTCGTGGTGCAAGCCTTGAAGGCATATCTGGAATAAGGCCAAAAAGAAAGGATGGTGTTATAAGGCCAATTCTTTTTGCCAAAAGAGAAGAGATCTTAGAATTTTTAGAAGATTTGGACTTACACTATGTAATAGATTCTAGCAACTTAGAGGAAAAATATACAAGAAATAAATTTCGACTATGGCTTATTAAAGAGATTCAAAGAGAATTTAACCCTTCTTTGACAGATACGCTTTTAAGGACATCTCTTTTGCTCCAGGAAGATGAAGACCTTTTGACCCTTTTGGCAGAAAAGGTACTGGTGAAGTGTGAAAAACGCCTATCTGTGTCAGGGGTATTTGCCCTTGACATCCCCAGCCTTTTAAAGAAGCATCCTTCCATTAGAAGGCGAATCTATAAGATGATCCTCTTTGATCTTGGTCTTCATGGGGGAAATTTGCTCATAGATCATTTTTTAAAGATAGATTCTCTCTCTCAGGCAAAGAGGCCTTCCAGTATTTATTATTTGCCACAGGGTTTTATTGTCTTAAGAGAATACAATACCTTGTTTTTTTTAAAAAAAGACGAAATCAATTCTATTGAAAGAGGAATAGAGATTAGGATCGATGGTCCTCAAAAAATTGAACTTGGCAGGGATCTTGGCTCCCTTACTATCAAGAAAGTAAAAATCCACAATAGTTCCATATTTAAAGAAAAAGGCCGGGGGCTTTTTATTAGCAGGGATGCCCTGAAATTTCCTATTTTAATTAGGCAAAGAAGGCCGGGCGACCGGTTTCGACCCCTTGGTCTAAAAGAATCTATCAGGCTGAAAAAGTTTTTTATAAACAGGAAGGTCCCGAGGATCTTGAGGGATTTTATTCCACTTATTGTAGATGAACACGGAGATATTCTGGCCATTTGTAACATTGAAGTCAGTGATGGGGCCAAGGTAAAAGACAAAGATGCATATTTTATATGCTGGGAGCCTTCCCCGCTTTTAAAGGGGCTTTGGCAAGGCGCTACTTAGTAAAAAATCTTTATTTTTAGTTGCATTTGCACCAATGCTTTGGTTATTTTAAAAGGCTAAACTATTTTTATAGTACGGAGGAACAGTATTTGAATACTTTTTATAAAAATTTGAGTCTCTGGCTTGTAATTGGCCTTGTAGTTGTATTTTTATTCAATCTTTTTAATAAACCCCAGACAAATATTCAGGAGATTTCCTATACGGATTTTTTAAATTATGTGGAAAAAGGGCAGATTGCAAAGGTTGTTATACAAAACGAAAAGGTAGAAGGCTTTTTTATAAATCAACAAAAATTTCGCACTGCTATTCCATTTCAAGACAAGGATCTTATTCCAGAATTAAAGAAAAAGGGTGTTGTAATTCAGGTTAAGCCTGTTGAAGAAACCCCTTGGTATCTGACCCTTTTGATTTCATGGTTTCCCATGCTCCTTCTAATTGGCGTATGGATATTTTTTATGCGACAGATGCAAACCGGAGGCGGAAGGGCCATGTCCTTTGGAAGGAGCAAGGCCAAGATGTTGAGTAGCGAAAATATTAAGGTCACCTTTAAGGATGTGGCAGGGGTTGAAGAGGCAAAGGAAGAGCTGGCCGAAGTCATAGATTTTTTGAAAGATCCAAAGAAATTCACAAAGCTTGGAGGAAGGATTCCAAAAGGAGTTCTTCTTGTGGGCCCTCCAGGAACCGGTAAGACCCTTCTTGCAAAGGCCATTGCAGGTGAGGCAGGGGTTCCTTTTTTTAGTATAAGCGGTTCCGACTTTGTTGAGATGTTTGTCGGTGTTGGTGCTAGCAGAGTAAGGGATCTCTTTCTTCAGGCCAAAAAACATGCACCTTGCATAATTTTCATTGATGAGATCGACGCAGTGGGAAGGCACAGAGGTGCTGGCCTTGGTGGAGGTCATGATGAGAGGGAACAGACTCTAAACCAGCTTTTGGTGGAGCTGGATGGCTTTGAGACATCTGAAGGGGTAATCGTCATCTCTGCAACAAACAGGCCCGATGTCCTTGATCCAGCCCTTTTGAGGCCAGGCAGATTTGACAGACAAGTTGTAGTACCAGTTCCGGATGTGAAGGGAAGGGAAGAGATACTTAAGGTCCATGCCAAAAAGGTACCTCTGGCAGAAGATGTGGATATTTCAGTTCTTGCAAAGGGTACTCCGGGTTTTTCTGGCGCGGACCTTGAAAATCTCGTAAATGAGGCAGCTCTTCTAGCAGCACGGGCCAATAAAACCAAGGTTGATATGAGTGATTTTGAAAAGGCCAAGGACAAGGTCCTCATGGGTGTTGAAAGAAAAAGCGCCATTATGTCTGACAAGGAAAAAAAGATTACTGCATACCACGAGGCAGGCCATTGCCTTGCTGCAAAGCTTCTTCCAGGTGCGGACCCTGTCCATAAGGTCACTATTATACCCAGAGGGCGGGCCCTTGGGGTTACACAACAACTTCCAGAGGACGAGCGTCATACCTACTCACGTTCTTACCTTTTGAATAACTTGGTTATTCTCCTTGGTGGAAGGGTGGCAGAAGAAATAATCTTTCAGGACTATACAACTGGGGCAGGCAATGACATAGAAAGGGTCTCTTCCCTTGCGCGAAAGATGGTGTGTGAATGGGGCATGAGTGACGATCTAGGCCCCATTGCCTTTGCAAAGCAGAATGAAGAGGTCTTTTTGGGAAGAGACTTTGGACATGTGCGTGAATATAGTGAGGCCACAGCCAGAAAGATAGACGAGGCAATAGAAAAGATTGTAAAGAATGCATATGATAAGACCTATAGTCTTTTGACCGAAAATATCAATTGTCTCCACAATATTGCAAATGCCCTTCTGGAAAAGGAAACCTTAGACGCAAAAGAAATTGACGAAATAATGACTAGATGCCGAGGAGAAGACAAAGGAGAAAATGTGGGAAATCAGGAAAGTGGGGTAAGTTGATTCATAAATGACCCTAAATAAAATACTATGTAGGAATCATGAATTAGATCCCAACAGACAGACAATAATAATGGGGGTCCTTAATGTGACCCCTGACTCTTTTTCTGATGGAGGTCAATATCAGACAAAAGAAGATATAAAAAGGCAGGCTGAAAGACTCATAAATGATGGTGCCCACATAATAGACATAGGAGGTGAGTCAACCCGCCCTTTTTCAGAACCTGTTTCAGCTGAAGAAGAACTCAAAAGGGTAATTCCTGCCATTAAGACCATAAGGTCCTTTTCTTCCATCCCAATATCCATTGACACCACTAAGTCCGAGGTTGCAAGGGCTGCTCTTAATGAAGGTGCTGACATAGTGAATGACATAAGCGCCCTTCGTTTTGATGAAAATATGCCAGAACTTGTGTCAGAAAGGGAAGTTCCTATCATATTGATGCACATGAAAGGGACTCCCAGAGACATGCAAGTGGCTCCTTTCTACAATGATGTGGTTAAAGAGATAAGAGAGTTTTTTGAAGAACGGATTGAATTTTGTAAAAAGAATAATATCTCTCAGGAACAAATTATCCTTGATCCAGGCATAGGATTTGGAAAGAGATTTGAGGATAATCTTGACATAATCAATAACCTTTCTGAGTTTTTGGTACTTAACTGTCCCATTTTGGTAGGTCCCTCTAGAAAAGCCTTTTTAGGACAAATTACAGGCAAAAAGCAACCAGGAGACAGGGACAATGCCACCTGCGGGGCAGTTGTAGCCTCCATTTTAAACGGGGCCTCCATGGTGAGGATCCACAATGTTTCAGCCATGCATGATGCAATAAAGGTGGCAGATGCCTTGAGGAAAAGGGCCAGGGAGACAGATTGATGGAGGCCATTCACCACCTTTTACCCATGGTTCGCTGGCAAGATGTCATTGACATCTTCCTTGTGGCCTTCATCATTTACAGGATTATGGTCCTCATAAGGGGCACCCGGGCTGTCCAGATGGCAGCAGGCCTTGGGGTTATCATTTTGACCTATTTTGTTGCAAAAAAGCTTGAATTCTATACCCTTCACTGGCTCCTTGGCACGGCCCTCAGCTCCCTTTTTCTATTAATTGTCATTGTATTTCAAGATGATATCAGAAGGGTCCTTACGCAATTTGGCCAACCCCCTTTTTTGCGTTACAAGGTAAAGACCTTTCATGCCCTTGAAGAGGTATCAAAGGCAGCCTCTGAGATGTCACAAAACCGGATTGGCGCTTTGATTGTCCTTGAAAGGAGTATTGGCCTTAGCGAATATATAGAGACAGGCACAAAGATAGATGCAGAAGTGAGCAGGATACTTCTTTTAACAATATTTGCAAAGTGCACCCCCCTTCATGATGGAGCAGTGATTATAAGAGGTGGAAGACTAACTGCCGCTGGCTGTGTTTTACCCCTTACATCTAATCCTGCCATAAGCAGAAGGCTTGGCACAAGACACAGGGCAGGAATAGGGGTTACAGAGCAAAATGATTCAGTAAGTGTAATAGTTTCAGAGGAGACAGGAAGTATTTCCGTTGCCATTGCTGGAAGGATTACCAGGGACCTTGATCCAGGGACCCTTAGGAGGGTATTACACAACAGCTTTGCCACAGATGAGCAAGATAAGGCCTGGTGGCGTTTCAGGTTGAAATAATGAAGTGGAGAGACTTTTTTTTAAAAGATTGGCACCTTAAGCTTGTTTCCCTGGGATTTTCCATACTCCTCTGGTCCCTTGTGGTGGGGCAGGAGAAGGCCGAGATAGGACTTTCCATCCCCCTTGAGATAGTGAATCTACCTAATAATTTAGTGATTGCCAATGACATCCCATCCAGTATAGAGGTGAGGGTATTTGGTCCAAGGAGCATTATTAAGAATATTGCAGGGCAAAATCTCACCAAGGTCATCGATCTCAAGAATGCCAGTGTGGGGAAAATGGTAATACATTTTTCTACAGATGATTTTTCCCTTCCTGGAGGTGTAAAGGTTCTTAGAATCAAGCCAAGTATTGTAACCATTGATATCCAGCCCCTTTTGCGCAAGTCTGTGATTGTGAAACCTGTAATAGAAAATAAACCGGCGCCTGGTTACGAAATAGAACGAGTTGATGTGCAGCCAATTACGACACAGATAAGTGGACCTGCAAATGTGGTAAAAAAGATAAAAAGGCTGGATCTTATGCCAGTGAGTGTAAAGGATATCAAAGAGACAATTACCGCAATAACTACTCCAGATACACAAAAATATCGTATCAGTATTGAAGGTGCCTCAAAATTTAAGGTAACAATTCATATTAAGCCTAAACAAGGTGAAAGAAAAATTACCCATGTTCCAATTAGGTTAATTCAGGGCGAACATTTGGTTAGTATCTGGCCCACTGAGGTAAGCGTTAGGCTTTGTGGAGAAGTACCTTCACTTAATAGCCTTAAGATAAAAGATATTAATGTAACCCTTGATGTAAGTGGGCTTAAACCTGGAAGCTATAAACTCGAACCAGATGTTTCAATACCATCAGTTTTTAAATGTTTAAAGGTTTCTCCTAAAAAAATAAGTGTTTGGGTAAAGAGAGGGAAAAGAAAAAAATGAGAAGATTATTTGGTACAGATGGGGTTAGAGGGCTTGCAAACACTTATCCAATGACCACAGATGTGGCTATGAGGCTGGGAAAGGCTGTGGCCTATATTTTTAAAAATGAAAGAAATAGAAATCCAAGGATATTGATTGGGAAAGACACTAGACTTTCTTGTTACATGCTCGAAAATGCCTTGGCAGCCGGTATCTGTTCAATGGGCGTGGATGTCCTTTTAGTGGGGCCAATGCCAACTCCGGCCATTGCTTTTTTGACAGAGAGCATGAGGGCAGATGCTGGAGTTGTAATCTCTGCCTCTCATAATCCCTTTCAGGATAATGGCATAAAAATATTCTCCCATGACGGCTTTAAGCTTCCAGATAGGGTTGAGGAGCGCATTGAAGAACTTATGGAATCAAAAAGCCTTGAAAAGAACATGCCCACTGGAAAAGATGTGGGAAAGGCCTATAGGATAGATGATGCTAGAGGGCGCTACATAGTCTTTGCCAAACACACCTTTCCTAAAGAGCTTACTTTAGATGGTTTAAAGATAGTTTTGGACTGTGCCCATGGTGCCACCTACAAGGTTGCCCCTGCCGTTTTTGAAGAGCTTGGGGCAGAGGTTATAAAGATTGGTGTAGATCCTAATGGTACCAATATCAATGAAAATTGTGGTGCCCTTTACCCAGAGCTCATGCAAGAGCTTGTAAAGACAAGCGGGGCAGATATGGGGATTGCCCTTGATGGGGACGGAGACAGGGTAATAGTTGTGGATGAAAAGGGCAATGTGGTTGATGGAGACCACATAATGGCTATTTGTGCCAAACAGATGATTGAGGATAAAAAACTCAATTACAACACAGTGGTTGCCACAGTTATGAGTAATATGGGTCTTGAAAAGGCCCTAGAAAAAATGGGAGGAAGACTTGTCCGTACTAAGGTTGGAGACAGATACGTAGTAGAGGCAATGAGAGAAAAGGGATACAATTTTGGTGGTGAACAATCAGGCCATCTTATCTTTATGGATCATATAACTACAGGAGATGGTATTCTGGCTGCACTTCAACTTCTTTCTGTAATGCAAAGAACTAAAAGACCCTTATCTGAGCTCGCATCAATTATGGAATCCTATCCACAGGTCCTTTATAATGTGAGACTTTCTGAAAAAAAACCTATTGAAGAGATACCTGGTCTTTCGGAGGCACAAAAAAAATTTGAAAAGAAGCTTGATGGAAGAGGAAGAATACTCATAAGGGCATCTGGCACCGAGCCCGTAATAAGGGTTATGGTTGAAGGAGAAGATGAAAAGAAAATAGATGAAATTGCAAAGGAGCTTTCCAGCATTATAGAAAAGAACGCTCAATAACCACCATGACCCGCTGGTGATTAAGAAGAGGAAGGCGTTCCTCAAAAGACTTTAATCTAAAGGACCCAAAAGTTATCTCTTTATCCTTTAACTCTTCTTTAAAAGAAGGTCCTTTTAATGTAAGTATAATGCCCTTTTCTGAAAGTAATGGTTTAGAAAGTTCAAAGAGCCATTGGATGCTTCCTGTTGCCTGGGAAGTAATGACATCAAGGCCTTTTTGGGGCATCTTTGGAAAACCCTTTCCATTAATCCTTTTATTAATTACATGAACATCTTTAAGTCCCAGGGTTGCTATTACAAATTCCAAGAATGAACACTTTTTTTTGACTGCCTCGGCTAGAAAGACTTCCAGCTCAGGCCTTAAAATCTTTAGCAAAAGCCCTGGAACCCCTGCTCCTGTTCCTAAATCCAGCAAAGATGACAGATTTTTAGGAAGATATTTTTCAAAAAGGAGGGTATCTCCAAGGTGTTTTAGTACAAGCTTTTCTATATCCCTTATGCCAGTGAGATTGATCTTTTCATTCCATCTTGAAAGTTCTAGAAAGTAGCGATCAAGATGGCCCTTTTTTTCCTGGGATATGTCCCTTTTAAAGGCTTTAAGGACTTTTTCAATGTGTTCATGCAACTTCTGGGATTTGATCCTCGTCTGCAAGGTTTCCAAAGGTGGAGTACTTTCCAACAAAGGCCAAGAGGACGGTTCCTGTTGGGCCATTTCTTTGCTTGGCTACTATTATTTCTGCCTTTCCTCGCCTTGGATTGTTCTCGTCCCTATTATAGACTTCATCCCGATAGATAAATGCAATTACATCAGCGTCCTGCTCGATTGCCCCTGACTCCCTTAAATCTGACATCTGCGGACGCTTGTTGGGTCTGTCTTCAACCTTTCTGTTTAACTGGGAAAGGGCAATTACCGGCACATTCAACTCCTTAGCCATAGCCTTTAGAGACCTGGAAATCTCAGATATCTCCTGCTCTCTCCTTTCTGCATTCTTTCCCTGCATGAGCTGGAGATAGTCAACAATTACAAGGCCAATATTCTGGTCGCTTTTAAGACGTCTTGCCTTTGCACGCATTTCAAGGACGCTGAGTGCAGGGGTGTCATCAATGAAAAGCGGAGCTTCTGAAAGATTTCCAGCCGCAGTTATGAGCCGTGGCCAGTCTTCTTTGCTTAAAAAACCTGTCCTTACCTTGTTTGAATCAACCATTGCCTCAGAGCAAAGCATCCTGAGGGCCAGTTGTTCCTTAGACATTTCCAGGGAGAATATGGCAGTGGGAATTCCATTATCAACCG
This sequence comes from Deltaproteobacteria bacterium, assembly GCA_026991135.1. Lineage (GTDB taxonomy): Bacteria > Desulfobacterota > Dissulfuribacteria > Dissulfuribacterales > QOAL01 > JAADCZ01. The sequence goes on from JALXCD010000055.1 coordinate 56,887, forward strand.
CCGCATGCTGTGCAATATTAAGGGCAAATGCGGTTTTTCCCATGGAGGGCCTACCAGCAATAATTATAAGGTCAGATGGTTGAAAACCGGCGGTTAGCTTGTCAAGCTCTGTGAAGCCAGAGGGCACGCCCGTAATAAGCTCCTTTTTTTCATAAAGGTCCTGGACCTTTTTTATGCTGTCCTTGAGGATATCATTAATTTTATGAAAGGACTGTTTTATCTTTGCCTGAGAGACCTCAAAAATGGCGCTTTCTGCGTATTCCAAGATGTCATCTACATCTTGGGCCTCTTCATAGCAAAGGGAAGCAATGTCAGAGGATTTTTCAATAAGGTGTCTTAGAATTGCTTTATCCCTTACGAGTCTTGCATAATATTCAATATTTGAGGCAACCGGGACGGTTTCCGTAAGCTCTGCAAGGTAAAGGGCGCCTCCCACCTTTTCAAGCTGCCCACTTCTTTTCAGTTCATTGTGGACAGTGACAATATCTTGGGGCTCATTTCTGTCAAAAAGGTTTAAAATGGCCGAATAAATAATACCATGGGCCTCTTTATAGAAATCCTCAGGTCTCAGAATTTCGATGACCTTTAAAAGGGCCCCTGCTTCAATAAGTATCCCACCAAGGACACATTGTTCTGCCTCCACATTTTGCGGAGGCAGTTTAAATTCGTCTCTTTTAAGTCTTTTTATACTAAGTGGTTTCACTTTTAATTTTAACCTGCAACCACCTTGACATTTACTGTTGCCGTCACATCTGGACTAAGTTTTATTGGTATTTCATACTCACCAAGGGCCTTAATGGGTTCAGGCAGCACAATCTTTTTCCTGTCAACGGTGTAGCCCTTTTCTTCAATGGCTTTGGCAATATCCATTGATGTAACAGAACCGTACAGTTTTTCTTCTTCACCAACCTTTACAGGAATTTCAATATCAAGCTTTGATAGTTGTTCTGAAAGGGCCTCAAATTCCTGTTTAATCTTTGCAGCCTTTTCCAATATTGCAGCCCTTTGTTTTTCAAGCTGGACAACATTTTTCCTGTTGGCAATCATGGCAAGACCTTTAGGAATTAGGTAATTCCTTGCATACCCGTCTGCCACCTTTACGATATCACCAGCCTTGCCAAGGCTTTCAATACTCTCATTTAAAATTACTTCCATGACTAGGAACCTCCAAATATGCTTTACTTATTTTTCATTTTAAGGATTTTTGTCCTGATATGGAACCAGTTATCCATGAGACCTAAAAATACCAAAAATAATAGGCCATACCATTGTATTCCCAAAAGTAAGTATACTAGAAGCCTTGCAAAAAAAGGAGTCTCAAAAGTAATAAAAAAGAATTTTAATATAGAAAAGCCCTGAATCAAATAAAAAATACAAACGATTACAATTCCATTTTTACCTATGGATTCGTATGGTGACTGATTTATAAGGGCCATGAAACCAAAAATGATAAAGGCCCAGACAAGAATTTCAGGCATTTGCCATTCCTGGAATTTAGGGCCAATAAGCAACTTGCCAAGCTTTGCTTTTGTAAACTTATTAAAGCTTAGTATATTAAAAAAACTTGTAAAAATAAGATAACCTCCAAGAATGGAAGGGAAATAGGTTGAAAGGGTATTTCTCATGGCGGCAATTACCTGATTTAGCTGGGGGGATATATTTTCACTAGAATTTTCCATATAAAGCTTTATTCCTTTGTCAAATTCACTGAGCATTGCATTTAGCGTTTGATCATAAATGGCTGCAATTTCTCCGCCAGTAAGCCCAACAACCATTGCCAGCTCCATTATCGTAAGCCCAAGGAATGTTGTCAGAAGGGCCTTTGGAGCGGAAATCTTTCTTTCTTTGGAAATAAGTAATATTCCGGCTATTACAATGCCTTGGGAAAGTATCATAGGAACAAAGGCAAATCCAAAAGTAGCTCCAAGTATTCCTGCAAGGACAAATACAGCAAAAAGGAAAATGAGAGAAGAACCTAATTCAAATCCTGCAAGAAAGGATGCAGCAATCCCTGGTAAAAAGAACTGAAGAAAAGATGATAATTCTAGGAAAAAGGCAGGAAAAACGAGAAAAAGGGCAGAAAAAGTGGCCCCTTTGATAAAGGCATCCTGCCCTTTTCCCTCCCTTTGTCTTTGAAAGAGGTTCACATCACCTTAAACTACTCAAGAGCATGACCTGAAGTAAATGGCATAAGCGCCATTATCCTTGCTTTTTTTATGGCATTGGTAAGCCTTCTTTGGTGTTTTGCACAAGTTCCGGTCACTCTCCTTGGCAGGATCTTTCCTCTTTCTGTTACAAAATTTTTTAAGAGTTCTGGATTCTTATAATCTGCTACAAGGCTTTTGTCTGCACAAAATCTGCAAACCTTCCTTCTTACATAGATTCTACGGCGTTTATATCTCTGTTGCTGCTGGGGATTGGGTCTCTGTGGCTGGGTTTGTTGTTGTCCTTGCTGTTGTTGCATTTAAGCCTCCTGTCCTTCCTGCTCTTCTTCAGTCGTTTGTAAAGCTTCTTTTGAAGCTCCAGACTCTTTTTTATCAAAGTCCTTGGACGCACTTTCAAAATCAAATTCGTCATCCAGCTTGGTGGTTATAAATTTCATAACCCTTTCATCAAGTCTGAAATTTCTAGTAAGTTCTTGAATAGTCTGGCCAGGAGCGCCATAATTCATCACTACATAATAGCCCTGGGTCTTTTTTTGGACTTTATAGGCCAATTTTCTTAAAGGCCACTTATCAATATTTACAATCTGGCCTTTGTCTTCAGTAATGATGTTGGAAAATTTTTGGATGGCGTCTTCTCTATCCTCTTCGTTAAGGTCAGGATCGAGGAGAAACATCGTCTCATAATAGCGTAGTTTCATATTTCAGCCCCCTTTCGGTCTTTTTTCTGGCCCTTAAAAAGGGCAAGGAGGAAATTGAATATGGCTTTTAAATCGAAATAAGAGAAAAAGTCAAGACAAAAACTCCAATGAATTCTTGAAACCTCAATTTTTTTTAGACTGATACATTAAAAAATAGATGAATCAAAGGTACTGGCCTTGCACCTAATTTTATCCATACCTATTGTAACAAAATAAAAAATGTCTCCAAATTGTATTTTGTATAACATCTTTTGATGTAATTATGAGGCCATCAAGGAAAGGGTTTTTGTCTTATGCCAGTTATAAAAATTGGAATTTCAAAGGAACTTGATCAACTTCGCAAAGAATTTGAGGAAGTAATGGATGAGCTTTTCAGGGTGCCTTTTGGTTCTAGAACCATGGGCTGGATGCCTGCCATAGATATCTATGAGGATACCACGCATATTTACATAGTGGCAGATCTTGCAGGAGTTGATTCAAACTCCCTAGAGCTTCTTCTTGAAGGTCAATACCTACGAGTTTCTGGTAACAGACGACCACCAATTACCATAAGAAAGAAGAGATTTTTTCAGATGGAAGTGGAATATGGCCCCTTTGAAAGAGTAATAAGGATTCCTCTACCAATTGATAAAAGCGAGATTAAGGCAAAGATGGAAAATGGCCTGTTGCTGGTTCAATTTTTAAAAAAAGAGGGCAGCAAAGTTTCCATTAGCGTTAAGTAGCACACAATGAGCAAAGAGGTGACCATGAACGAAATAAAGGAACTAAATGAAATATTGATAGAAAAAGGAAATAAGGAACAGGTAGAAAAGCAAAATACCATAAGGGAACTACCTGTTCTTCCTAGCAAAGATGTAGTTCTTTTCCCTCATATGGTTGTCCCCTGGATAGTAGAGCCACCAAATCTTGTAAGGATGATAGATGACGCCCTGGCCACTGACAGGACAATTGCAGTTGTCTCTGTGGATGGTCCTGTTGAGTCAGATGAAGATATACCTGTAAAGCTCCACAAGATGGGGACAATGGGACTTATTTTAAGGATGGCCAAGAATGAACAAGGTCATGCGCGCCTTGTGGTTCAAGGAATTACCAGGGTGAGAATAAAGGAGATAACAGCCACAAAGCCCTACATAAAGGCAAAGGTAGAGTCCGTCCAGGACAAGGTAGCTAAAGGAATGGCCCTTGAGGCCATGGTGGTGAATATCAGACAAGCCTTTTCCAAGGTCCTAGATCTTTCGCCAAATCTGCCCGGGGAGCTCAGGTCAATCATAATGAGTATAGAGGATCCTGGAGTTTTGGCAGATGTAGTAATAAGTCATCTTAATGTCTCAAGTGCCCAAAAACAGGAGATCCTTGATGAGCTTGACGTGATGAAAAGGCTTAAAAAGGCCCTTCGTATCCTTTCTGAGCAGATAGAGATACTTGAGCTTGGGCACAAGATCCAGTCCCAGGTAAGGGATCAGGTGGATAAGAGTCAAAGGGAATACTTTTTAAGGGAGCAGCTCAAGGCCATAAAGAAGGAGCTGGGGGAGTCTGAAGAGGAATCAAATGAAGTAGAAGAGTTAAGGGAAAAGCTCAAGGCCAAGGAACTTCCTGAAGAGGCCAGAAAGGAGGCGGAAAGGGAGCTTGAAAGGCTTTCTAAGATGCATCCATCTTCTTCTGAATACACGGTTGCTAGGACCTATCTTGACTGGATCCTTGAGCTTCCCTGGAATGAATCCACCGAGGACATCCTAGACCTTGAAAGAGCAGAAAAGATATTGAATGAGGATCACTACGACCTTGAAAAGATAAAAAGGCGTATAGTCGAATTTTTGGCAGTAAGAAAGCTTAAGCCCGATGCCAAGGGTTCCATACTTTGTTTTGTAGGCCCTCCGGGCACGGGAAAGACCTCCCTTGGAAGGAGCATTGCCAGGGCAATTGGAAGGAAGTTTCATCGTATTGCCCTTGGTGGTGTAAGGGATGAGGCCGAGATAAGGGGGCACAGGCGCACCTATATTGGCGCCATGCCAGGAAGAATCATCCAGGGTCTTAGAAAGGTCGGGGTCAATAACCCTGTGATGATGCTTGATGAGATAGACAAACTCGGAACGGATTTTAGGGGAGATCCGGCCTCTGCCCTTTTGGAGGTCCTGGACCCTGAGCAGAATTCAAGGTTCACTGACCACTATCTGGGGGTGGAATTTGACCTTTCTAAGATAATATTCATTGCAACAGCCAATGTCCTTGAAACCATTCCAGCCCCGCTTCTTGATAGGATGGAGGTCCTTGAGCTTTCGGGCTACACCCTTGAAGACAAGATAATGATTGCCAAAAAATACCTTATTCCAAGGCAGTTAGAGGCCCACGGGCTTACCAAAAAACAGCTAAGTATAGAAAAAAGGGCCCTTGTGAGGATCATTTCCGAATATACCAGGGAGGCAGGTGTAAGGAATCTTGAAAGGCAGATAGGTTCAATTTGCAGAGCAGTTGCCAAAAAGGTGGCTACTGGCCATGAGGGAAAGATCGTGGTCAAGGTCAGGAATCTGGAGGAATACCTTGGAAAACCCCGGTATTACCCTGAAGTTGCCGAAAGGACCTCTGTCCCTGGGGTGGCCACCGGCCTTGCATGGACGCCAACAGGAGGAGACATCCTCTTCATAGAGGCAACCAGGATGCCCGGAAGCGGAAAGCTCACCCTCACAGGTCAGCTTGGGGACGTTATGAAGGAATCTGCCCAAACGGCACTAAGCTATGTGAAGTCCAAGGCATGTCAGCTTGGAATCCCTGAGGAGCTTTTTAAGACAGAGGATGTCCATGTCCATGTTCCGGCAGGTGCAATTCCAAAGGATGGTCCTTCTGCAGGAATAACCATTGCCGTGGCCCTGGTCTCCCTTTTTCAGGAAAAATCCGTAAGGCCGGATATTGCCATGACAGGCGAGATAACCCTAAGAGGGCTTGTGCTTCCGGTGGGAGGCATAAAGGAAAAGGTCCTTGCAGCCCATAGGGCAGGGATCAAGGAAATCATTCTTCCAAAGAGAAATGCCGTTGACCTTGACGAGCTTCCAAAGGAGATAAGGGATCAGCTTAAATTTCATCTTGTATCCCGGGTGGACGAGGTAATAAGGATTGCATTTAGAAAAAGACGGAAAAAGGCCCAGAAAAGGGCGGCAAGGTGTGCTGCCTAAACAGTATAAAAGGAGGTGACTTAATGGAGCCAAAAAGGATTTTATTCCTGGTAGAAGACGGCTTTGAAGACAGCGAGCTCTTATGCCCAAGATACAGGTTTCAGGAAGAGGGCTATTTTGTGGATATCGGCGCGCCTGACTGGGGTGAAAAAAGGGGTAAGCACGGCTACAGCATCTCGGCAAATCTGACCCTTGACGAGATAGAGGTAGATGCCTTTGATGCACTCTTCATTCCCGGTGGCAAGGCGCCTGAAAGGCTCATGAAGCATGAAAAGGCCCTTTTGATTGTAAAGGGCTTTTATGAAAAGAAAAGGCCCATATTTGCCATCTGCCACGGCCCTCTTCTTTTGGCAGAGGCAGGGATCTTAAAGGGTAAAAGGGCAACCTGTTACCACAAGGTTGCTGAAATGCTTGAAGAAAGGGGCGTCATTTATGAAAATGAGCCAGTAGTACAGGATGGAAATATCATAACCTCAAGGGAGCCAGGAGACATCCCTCAATTCATGAAGGCAGTCATAGGGTTTCTTGGCTCATAAGTTTTAGGAGAATAGGTGCCGATTACCTGGTCCAGTGAAGGACATCCTTAATCACAGACCAGCGTTTTTTCCTCCTTTTTTCTTCCTTTCCAAGTATCCAGTGGTTATAGGCAATTTGGCCCACACCTGCCTTAACTATTGAATCTATCCAGGTGTCTATAAACTTGCACCACTCCATTTGGCCGTTTGGAAGGGCAAAGGCCACAGGGGATTTGGCCTTTAGCCCTGTGGGGACGATGACTGTATATTGTGGATAGACTAAAGTCCAAGCCGTGGCAGTTTGTGCTGTATAAATCATGGCATCCACATCCTTTAGCTTGCCCCTAAAAAAGTCACGGGGTGAGTCAATGACCACAAGCTTAGCATTTGGAAAAAGGCGTCTTCCAGCCCCTTCCCTATATCTAAAGGCGGTGACGGCAAGGCGGAGGTTTTCCATGGCAAGGATGTCCTCATAGGAGGAAAACCTGCTTCTTTGAAAATCAGGGACCACAAGGCCAATGTATTCATCAAGATAGCTTTTGGAAAATGTAAATTTTAATGCCCTTTGGGGGCTTACACTTATTCCCCCCACTGCTATGTCTATTCGTCCGGATTGAAGCTCATCACTTACCTTATCCCAATCTATCCTGACAACATCAAGGCTTACGCCCATGTCCTTTGCAAGGGTCTGCATGAGTTCCATGTCATAGCCAACAATATGGCCGTTTGAGTTTTTAAATGCAAAGGGGAGCCTGTCCTTTGCATATCCTACCCTCAGCACCCCCCTTTTTTTGATGATATTCAGCCTGGAAAGCCTGCGTTCCCCAGGGGCCAAGGGCCTTGGATTGGCATCATTGTTGGTTTTGACAGTCGGCCCCAAAAGCTCCATGTTTATTAGAGTCCTATAGCCTGTGTATTTATATGGAATCGTCCTTGTCAAGATTTCGCGAAGACCAAGCATTGACAGGGCTATTATGGCAATACTTACTAGGGATACCCCTGCCATCTTTTTCCAAGTGAGCCGATTCATCATGGCACATGCGCCAAGTATACAGATTACCACCCCCTGCATGGCGGCAATGGCAGTAACAAATCTCATGGTAAAGACACTTCCAATCATGTACAGCTCAAAAAGGTCTGACGGAAGCTTGAAAAAGTCCAGCAAAAAGGGGATTGCCACAGGCAGGGTGCCGAATGCGGAAACTATTCCAAGTCCGCAAAAGATGGGGTAATCGGAAATTGTAAGTGGAGAGCCGATAAACCATGCAGCAAATATGACAAAGCCTATCCCGAGAATTGTGCCAGCACCTGGGAAGCTGTAGGCAGTAGGCACCAAGGCATCAATTGCAGATACTGTGGTCTTATTCCTTAATCCCTTTCTTTCTAAAAGGGCCTTTGTCTTTTCAGCTATCATTGGAAGGACAACCAGCACTGTGCCTGCGGCAAAGGCAGTGACCATGGCAATCCTTGCCTCTTTTAAGACGTCGTTATAGGAAAAGGGGGTGGATTTTGCCACAAACATGGGCAGTGTAAAGAATGCCAGAATGAGCCAGACGGCAAGATAGACCCACAAATAGACCTGGAGTTTGCTAAGCTCTTCCACCTGTAAAGTGCCGGCGGCTGCTGCCGAAAGGGCAAAGATGCCTATTGGGGCCAATCGAGCCACAACCGATGCCATTTTCATAAGGGCATCGCTTAGGTTTTGCATACTGAGGATAAAGCCCCTTTTTCTTTCAACTGTAATCAGGACCACGCCTAAAAATATGCTGAAAAAGACTATGGCCGGAACCACGGTGTTTGCCATGGCATAAAAGGGGTTGGCAGGGATATAGAGGTCAACAAAGTTGAGTTTTGGAATTTCTGAGACCATGTTTGTGCTGAAAAAGGATGCAGACGGCCACTTGGGAAAGGCAAGAGGCAGTAACAACAGGGCAAGGGCTGCAACTGCCCAGATTAAAAGGATGATTAGCCCGCCCCTTAGGCCTACCAGCTTGGCAGTGTCAAAATCAAGCCTCCCAAGGCCGCCTATCAAGGAGACCATTATATATGGGATAACAGTCATTTGGAGGAGTCTTATATAGACATTTCCGAGGATATTTAACTTTCCTGCAGGTTCTCCCAAAAATATCCCAACAATAATTCCGAGAAACAGGCTCAAGAGAACCAACTGAAATGGAGTTAGGTTCAGAAGGAATTTTTTCACTGTTTGCTTCTTAATCCCTTGCGGAGTTTTATTGCAAAAGGATAATAATATTTAGTTTAGGTGCTCTTTCAAGTTTTTTGTGGACGGAGTAAAAAGAGGCAGGGGATGGAGCCGGCAAGCGGACTCGAACCGCTGACCTGCTGATTACGAATCAGCTGCTCTACCAACTGAGCTATGCCGGCCTTTGTAGAATTTTTATCATATTTTAAAGGAGAGGGTCAAGTTAATCTCATATCACAATCCTCATCATGTCTTCCGAAAGGATCACTGGCCCCTGGTATCTCTCCTGGCATGGGCCTATCATATCACTTCTATCGCAGTTTGGATAAAAGTGAGTAAGTACAAGTCTTTTTACCCTTGCCCTTTTTGCAATCTTTCCTGCCTCTGATGGGGTCATGTGCCCTTGGACCTTGTGGCCTTCAGGAGCTGCGCATTCAAGGACCAAAAGGTCTGCATCTCTTGAAATGTCAATGAGTTCATTGCAAAAATCCGTATCCCCTGAAAAGACAACACTTTTCCCATCAGGCCCTGTGATCTTGTAAACAAGGCTTTGGGGAGTGTGTTTTGTGTGAACGGTATCTATCACAAACGGTGGGAACTGCTGGGAAGTGGGCATGGAGACAGGGATTTCTTCAATTACGATTCTGTCATCCTGGGGAGCTGCCCACTCACCCCAGGCGGAAATAAAGCCCTCCATGAGGCTTGATATTCCCTCAGGCCCCCAGATAAAGACAGGCTTTGTCCTTTTGTAGGACGGCGAGTATTTTGATGCAAAGATAAAGGGCACGATTTCTCCGGTGTGGTCGGGGTGAAAGTGGGTAATGAGGATTAGATCTATCTCATCCTGCCTTATCCCTGCCCTTAAAAGTCTTCTCAGTGAGCCTGCGGACATGTCAATGACTATGGTATAGCCATAGGCCCTAATACAATGGCATGGGCCTGCGCGCCTTAAGGACGGGACACATGTGCCAGAGCCAATGGTTATTATCTCCATGAATGATGACATATTGCCTCCTTTTGACTAAAGGGTTACAAGTTCAAGCTCTCCAAAGGCGCCTATTGCATCTGCCTTTATGATCACCCCTCCCAAAACACCTGGAAAATCCCTGAGTCTGTTTAAGGCACTTTGGACATCTGCCTTTGTCCTTACAATATTTCCAATGGAGGTTGCAAGGGCATCTGAATAGGCCCCGCTTTTTGATATGACAGTTACTGCATCGGACGCCCCAAGGCTTTTTGAATGGCCTATGGTTCCAGAAGATGTGCAGACAGCCAGAAAATTTCCTTGAGGCAAAAGCCTTATCCCTATCTTTCCTGAAAAGGGGGAATCTCCGGCCCAGATGGACATGGTTATCTCATCTTCCACCCGCAAGACTATGTCCCCGCCATTTTCCACAATGACCTCTCCGCCGATCTGTTCAAAGATTTTTTTTGCCACAATCTCTGCAATTGTCCCTGCCACTGCTGCCATTGGGCCTACACCTGCCTTTTTGGACGCCCTTATCATCTCCTTTACTATAAAAGGGGCTAATTCATCTTCCTTCCAGGGGATAAGGGCCTCCAGAAAGCCAGGGTGGTTTCTTGCGTATGCCTCAAGCTTGCTTCTTTCCTCAATCACCCACAATGAAACCAGGTCCTTAAGGGAGGTTTTGGCCTGGATGAAAAGGTCTGTCTCCTTGTGCCTTACATTAAAAGAGACAAGGCCCCTTCTTTTCATAAAGGACCTGTAAAAGCGGCTTCTGGTCATTCTGTCTTTAGATCACGCCATGAAGCTCAGGCTTAGGCGGCCTTTCAAGAAGGGTTTTTACTGCATCCTTAGGACTTTTCCCCTCCCAGATTACCTTATAGACCTCGGCAGTTATGGGCATATCCACCTGATATTTTTTGGAAAGATTAAAAATGGACTTGGATGTCTTTACACCTTCTGCAACCATCTTCATGGAAGAAAGGATTTCTTCCATGCCTTCCCCCTTTCCAAGTCTAAGGCCAACCTGCCTGTTTCTGCTTAAATCCCCGGTGCAGGTAAGGACAAGGTCTCCAAGTCCTGCAAGCCCTGCAAAGGTAAGGGGATTTGCACCAAGCTTAAGCCCAAGCCTTGACATCTCAGCAAGGCCCCTTGTTATGAGGGCTGCCCTTGTGTTTGTGCCAAAACCCAGGCCATCTGAAATACCTGCTGCAATCGCAAGGCAGTTTTTAACAGCGCCTCCAAGCTGAACCCCTACCACATCCTGGGTGCTATAGACCCTGAAAAAATCCGTTCCAAAAAGATCCTGGATGATGCCTGAAACCTCTTCATTAAAGGCGGCAACGGTTACTGCCGTTGGCATCCTCTGGGCCACTTCCCTTGCAAAGCTTGGCCCTGAAAGAACAGAAAGCCTTGATGAAAGGTGATCTGGCAGCTCCTCTTTAAGGACCTCTGTCATCAAAAGGAGGGTTTCGTTTTCAATGCCCTTGGCACAGGAGCAAATGACACGTGGGTTTGCATTTATAGAAGATAGGGCCTTTTTTACCTTTCTTGCCGCCTGTCTCATTCCGTGGGAGGGGACAACAAAGATTATGGCCTCTGAATGGGATGCTGCCTCTTCAAGATCTGATGTAAAAAAAAGCCCTTCAGGGAGCCTGAAGCCAGGCAGATAACGCCTGTTTTCCCGTTCCTTTTTTAGGCTTTCACAAAGCTCTTCATTTCTTGCCCAGAGAAATGTCCTTATGCCCTTTTCGGAAAGTAGCTTTGAAAGGGCTGTTCCCCAGCTTCCTGCACCCAGGACCGTTACCTTTTCCATTACTCCTCGTTATATCCAAGCTTTGCTATTGCAGCAAGGTGGTCCCCTTCTTCAAGGCGGATAAGTTTCACTCCCTGGGCCGAACGCCCAGTTATTCTTATGTCCTTAACACTCATTCTTATTATGTTTCCGCTTGCCCCAACCAGCATTATTTCATCGTTTTCATAGGTAAGGACAACACCCACCACCTTTCCGACCTTGGAGGATACCTTCAGGTTTATGACCCCCTTTCCGCCCCTTGATATCACCCTGTATTCAGAAAGGGGGGTCCTTTTTCCATATCCCTTTTCAGTGACTGAAAGTATGTAGCCATGGTGTTCTGTGATTACGACCATTGCCACCACCTGGTCATCGTCCTGAAGGCGGATTCCAATGACCCCTGCAGCAACCCTTCCCATGGGCCTTATGTCAGATTCCTTGAATCTTATGGCAAGGCCGTTTCTTGTGGCAAGAAAGATGTCGGCATTTCCATCGGTTAGAGCCGCTGTGACTAGCTCATCCCCCTCCCTTATGGTGGCTGCAATTATGCCCTTTGGCCTTGGATGGGAAAAGTCTTTTAGCGGGGTCTTTTTTACAATGCCCTTTTTTGTGGCCATTACTACAAACTTGTCATCTTCAAAGGTCCTTACTGGCACAACTGCGGCAATGTGTTCCTTCTTTTCCTTGTCAATTGGAAGAAGGTTTACAAGGGCCTTTCCCCTTGATGTCCTTGGTGCCTCTGGAATTTGATGGACCTTAAGCCAGTAAAGCCTGCCAAGGTTGCTGAAACAGAGGAAATAGTCATGGGTTGAGGCAACAAAGAGCCGTTCCACAAAGTCCTCCTGCCTGGTGGATAGCCCTGTTACGCCTCTTCCTCCCCGCTTCTGGCTCCTATAAAGGCTCAAGGGGTTTCTCTTTATGTAGCCCCTGTGGGAGAGGGTAACAACCATGTCCTCTTCTGCTATAAGGTCTTCAAGCCTTATCTCCTTTGGCTCCCCGATTATCTCAGATCGGCGCTCTATTGCGTACTCTTCCTTGATGGCCCTAAGCTCATCCTTAATGATGGTAAGGACCCTCTCTTCATGGGCAAGGATATCCTCATAGTCCTTTATGTCCGAAAGGACCTTTTTGTACTCCTCGATTATCTTTTCAAGCTCTAGACCTGTAAGCCTTTGAAGCCTCATGTCAAGGATGGCCTGGGCCTGGATTTCAGTAAGACTGAATCTTTCAATAAGCCCCTCCTTTGCCTCCTTTGGGGTCTTTGAGGCCCTAATGAGGGCAACCACCTCGTCCAGGTTGTCAATGGCAATCTTGAGCCCCTCCAGTATGTGCGCCCTTTCCCTGGCCTTTTTCAAAAGATAGTTTGTCCTTCTGATGATGACGGTCTTTCTGTGGTCAAGAAAGTGGGAAAGAAGCTCTTTCAGGTTCAAAAGCTCTGGCTTTCCGTGGACAATTGCAAGAAGGATTATGCCAAAGCTTGTCTCCATGGCCGTATGCTTGTAAAGGTGGTTTAGGACCACCTGGGCCACACCGTCCTTTTTAAGCTCAATCACTATCCTCATGCCGCGTCTGTCGGATTCATCCCTTACTGCCTGGACACCTTCAAGCTTTTTGTCACGGACCAGTGCGGCAATCCGCTCAACCAGCTTTGCCTTGTTCACCTGATAGGGTATTTCAGAGACAATTATCTGCTCCTTTTTCCCCTTGGCTATCTGTTCAATGGTTGCCCTTGCCCTCATCTTTACTATGCCGCGGCCTGTCTCATAGGCCTCCTTTATGCCCTTTCTCCCTGTAATGTAGGCGCCTGTCGGAAAATCCGGCCCCTTAATGTATTCCATAAGGTCAGAGACCGTAAGGTTGGGGTTGTCTGTAAGGGCAATAAGCCCGTCTATGACCTCTCCAAGGTTGTGGGGAGGGATGTTTGTGGCCATCCCTACTGCAATGCCTGAAGAGCCGTTAATTAGAAGGTTTGGTATCCTTGAGGGAAGGACTGAGGGCTCCATGAGGGAGTTGTCATAGTTTGGAACAAAGTCAACCGTATCCTTGTCAAGGTCCTGCATGAGCTCATGGGCAAGCTTTGTAAGCCTTACCTCTGTGTAACGCATGGCAGCAGGGGAGTCCCCGTCAATGGAGCCGAAATTTCCCTGGCCGTCAATTAGGGGATAGCCCATGGAAAAGTCCTGGGCCATTCTCACTATGGCATCATAGACGGCTGCATCGCCGTGGGGGTGGTATTTACCAATGACATCTCCGACAATGCGGGCGGATTTTTTATAGGGCCTGTTGTAATAGTTGCCAAGCTCATGCATGGCATAAAGGATGCGCCTGTGAACGGGCTTAAGCCCGTCCCTTACATCCGGAAGGGCCCTACCGATGATTACGCTCATGGCGTAATCAAGATAGGACCTTTTTAGCTCCTGGGAGATGTCACAGACATCAACCTTTTCCTGGAAAAGTTCCTGCTGCTCTGGCATATATCACTCCTTACTTCAGGGACGCCCCTGTGGTAGTCATTGTGAAACGGCAGTGTTTAACCCCTTTAAGGGCCTTCAGTTTATAGGCCACACCTCGAAGCGTGCTTGGCTTTCCCTTTACAATGGCCACCTCAAGGCAGTTGTCATGGTCAAGGTGAACGTGCTGGGATGCGATCACGTGGTCGGAAAAGTCATGTTGTATCCTTATGATTGAATCCACAAGCTCCCTTTTGTGGTGGTCAAAGACATAGGTAATGGTTCCCACCACCTCTTTGTCCCTTGCATCTGCCTCCCATTCCTGTTCCACAAGCTTTTCACGGATAAGGTCCCTTATGGCCTCTGAGCGGTTTTTATAGGAACGCTCCTTTATGTATCTGTCGAATGCCTCGATGAGAGGCTCCGGGAT
>JALXCD010000056.1 GCA_026991135.1 Deltaproteobacteria bacterium
TCTGTAAACACTGGGAATATAGCTCTCACACCAATTTCAGAAAGCTTTGATATTGCAATATCAAAACGCTCGGATTTGATAATGGAAAGAATAAAGATAAGATTCTTCCTGTCATCAAAAAAAAGGGGGCCAAGGAAGGAATCAATAAGGACGCCATCGTTTTTTATATCCATGATCCTTCCAAAAAGAAAGTTCCCCTCCCCATCACAAAGTCTTAACTCGTTACCCTTTTTAAGCCTCCTTGAACCAATAATATGCCTTGCCTCAGGACCTTTTACGAGAATTTGCCTGCCTTTTTTGATCTGATGTCCATTTACCAAAAATTGTGGAAGGCTTAAGAGCCTTTTTGGAATTCCATGAGAACCCATTCTTTTTCTTTTTGGTCACTTATGACTTTTTTAAGGACAAAACCTTTTTTTTCATAGCAGGCCTTAAGTTCTTGGACCTGTGTTTCCAGGATTCCACTTAAAATAAGTATGCCTTTCATCTTAACCACCCTTAAAAGATCCTTTGACAAAAAGATAAGGGTGTCTTTTTCAATGTTGGCAAGGACCACATCAAAGGGGCCTTCTACTTTCCAAAGGGGGGTATTTGACACAGAAACGATCTCATGACAATGATTGAGATGGACGTTTTTTCTGGCAACTTCCACTGCATCCTGATCAATATCAATGGCAGTTACAGATGAAGCCCCTAGCTTTGCAGCAGCAATTGCAAGGATTCCAGAACCAGTGCCGCAATCAAGGACCTCTTTCTTTTTTAAAAGGGATTTTTTATAAAGCCCTTCAAGGGTCAAAAGCACAAGTCGGGTAGATGCATGAGTTCCTACGCCAAAGGCCCTTCCAGGATCAATCTCAATGACAATCTCATCCCTTTGGGGAACATAGGTCTCCCAACTGGGCTTTACAACAAGATACTCCCCAATCTTTAAGGGCCTGAAAAACCTTTTCCACCCCTCATGCCAGTCTTCTTCTACTATGTGGTTTTCATCAAGAGAAATGGTATAAAAGCCTGAATGGAGCCTTGAAAGTTCATCAAGATACCCTTCAATAGCCTTTAAAACCCCTGTTGAAAGGTCTTCCTGGTTAAGATATGCCTTTATAAGTAAAAGTGGAGACCCTTTTTCATTTATCTCTTCAATGATCACGCCTCTATTAAGCTCTGATACCAAAAAATCACAGACTGCATCTTCAAGCTCGGGGCTTACCTTAATGTGGAGTTCAACCCACAAATTATCCTTTTTAATCTTGCTCATAATCTTTTTGCAAGTTCCCGATAAATTATTTGAGACCTTAAGCTATTACAATAAAAAAGAGGCTAGAAGGCAAGGACTTAATGAACCAAAATATTTACAGAGATAAAGAATATATATTTCCCCTCCTTCAAAAAAAAGGATTAATTGATAATGAGACCCTTAAAAGACTTAGGGCCAAAAGCCACATTGCCGAAAGAAAGGGAATAGATATTGTTCAGTGGCTTAATGATCAAAAGATTGCCAGAAAGGATGATCCATCAAAAAAGCTCAGTGAGACTGATATCCTAAAACTTATCTGTGAAGATCTTGGGCTTCCCTTTAAAAGGCTTGACCCGCTTAAACTTGACATGGAGACGGTCACAAAGACCCTTCCAGCATCCTTTGCAAAGACAAGACTTATTGTTCCAGTAGCCTTTAAAGACGATGTCCTTGAAATAAGTACATATCAGCCTTGGGACAAGGAGCTTGAAGAGGATATTAAAAGAGTCTCCAAGTGTGATGTCCGCTTCTTTATTTCTCCAAAGGGGGATATTGAAAGGGTAATAGGGGAGTTTTTTGATTTTAGAAGGTCCATTTCTGCAGCCCAGGATGTGCTTTCCGCCCCTGAGGTAGATATTTCAAACTTGGAACAGTACGTCAAACTTTCTGCAAAAGATGGCACATCCCCCAGTGATAAACATATTAACAAGGCAGTTGACCACTTTTTTCAATATGCCCTTAATGAAAGGGCAAGCGATATCCACATTGAACC
>JALXCD010000057.1 GCA_026991135.1 Deltaproteobacteria bacterium
CAATTTTTATTGGATATTTGAATCCCGATACTTCTCTGACTATTTCGTGATCTCCATTTTCAAGATTAAAATTTTTTAAAATATTCTCCACTACCGATTCAGGTATATTATATAACTTAGCTCTTCTTTTAGCATGCCGAGAGAATTTTATTATCATTTATGTTTCCCGAATTTGTTTTTAGCCAAGTTATCTTATCTGGCATAAAGAAACAAAGCTGTCCTACTCACAGCAGCCATTTTTCTATCTGGGCCTTTGATGGAATTTTCCCTGAACTTTTTACCTCATCATTTATCACAAGTGCTGGGGTCCTAGTGACTCCGAAACGAAGTATTTCGTCCTTATCTGTTACATGGTAAATGTCAGCAGGGATGCTGTGCTCCGAAAGTACTTCAAGGACCACCTTTTCAAGCTTATTGCACCCAACACAACCCGGACCTAGAATCCTTATAATGATTCCCTCTCCTTCACGGGGTCTTTCGGATAAAAGATCTCTAAATGCCTTTAGATAATCATTCTTTCTTGAATCAGGTATATAATTTTTCTTTTTTAAGATATCCAGGAGCCTTTTAGCTGCCTCATTAATTGAAAGCCCGTCTTTTTCCATTTGTTTTTTTACAGTACTAACTGCAAGCTCAAGGCCAAAAATGCCAACTGGCATCCCCTTTACTTTTATAATATATCCCATTTTATCTGGACCTCAATATGATTTTTGTTGGAGAGTTTTCTATATTAAGGGCAGTTCTAAAGAAGTTGCCAAGATATCTTTTAAAATGTTCTGGGAAAAGGTCTGGGTAATTGGCAAAAAAGGTAAATGTTGGAGGTTTTATCCCAGTCTGGGTCATATAATAAATTTTTAAATAGTGTCCCTTTGTTACTGGTGGATTCCTTTTCAAAAGGGCCTCTTTTAGTAACCGATTAAGTTTTCCAGTGGTTTCTTTGTAGGTGAAATCTCTATAGATGGATTCTATCAGCCCAAATATTTTTTGGACATTTTTCCCTGTAAGGGCTGAGATATTTAGATGAGCCGAATAGGGGACAATCTTTTTTAAAAGTTTGGCCTCTTCATTTAAGATTTTTTTAAGTTTTGGATCATCCTTTATGAGATCCCATTTGTTAAATACTGTAATGCACCCCTTTCCATATTTGGCAGTATAGCCAACAAGGCGCCTGTCTTGATCTGTTATTCCTTCTGTAGCATCAAAGACGCAAATGCAAATGTCACTCCTTTTGATAGAGTCAATGGATTTGATAACACTAAACTTTTCTATCTTATCTTTTATTCTTGAGCGTCTCCTTACTCCGGCAGTATCAATAAAGACGATTGAGGGTTTGTCTTCTCTTTCCACAAGACAGTCAATGGCATCTCTTGTAGTTCCAGGTATGTCTGAAACCACCATCCTTGGCTCTCCCAAAAGCCGGTTTAATAGCGAGGATTTCCCAACATTTGGCCTTCCTATGATAGATACCTTTATTGGTTGAGATTTGGCGCATTCTTCTTCACTTATTTCGGATTCGTGTTCCTTATAGCAAATTTCATCTTCAAGATATTCCTTTTCATTTTTGTCTTTTTCAGGAAAAAGGGTGGAGATTATCTTTTTCTTTAGCTCTCTTATCCCCCTTCCTGACCTTGCTGAAATATCTATAAGGCTGGATACGCCAATTTCATAAAAATCAGAAACTTTTAACCGTTTTTCCCTTGAATCGATCTTATTTACCACCACCAAAAATGGTTTTTGAGAGCGCCTTACCATGTCCATCAAGATGATATCATCTGCCACAAGGCCCTCTTTACCATCAAGTATGAGGATCAAAAGCTCTGCCTCTTTTATGGCAAGCCTAGTTTGATTTATTACCTCCTTTGATAAAGGGTCTTCGAGGTCTGTAGCAACTCCACCTGTATCTATTAGGGTACAATTAATCCCTGGAGTAAGTACAAAGTCCCCATAACGTCTGTCTCTTGTAAGT
>JALXCD010000058.1 GCA_026991135.1 Deltaproteobacteria bacterium
AAACTTACCAACCTTGCAATTAATAAGCTTATAATTTTGCTACTATAGTTTTGGGAGGTGATAGAAATTGATCTAAATTAAAGAATTCAAACCAGTTTCCATTTCTAACTAAAAATTTGTCAGGGTTTTGATAGGCCGCCACCTATCAAGATAAACAACAACAAAAAAATAGGAGTAATAAAAATGAAGGGTATAATTTTTTTGGTCCTTTGGCTCACCTGTGCATCTCTACATACCTTATATGATTTGAAAGTTAAGCCTTTTCTTCAGAAGAAAAAAGACGAATGGGGAGCACCAATCGAGTAATTCAATCTTTTCCTAAAATGAAAATCTTTTGAAAAGGAGTTTATGTCCCATGTCAAACACCGCAAACATTACCACAAAAAAACTTCCTTTAGTCCTTTCAAACTCAACCGCTTACAATATTGCAATGTTAACTATGGCCCTTTTGGCCTCAATAGGTATTGCCTTTGGCATCCATGCCATGATAGTAGGGCATGATGTAGCCTATGGTGTAACAAGGTCGGTTCCTTGGGGACTTCTCATAGCCACATATGTTTTTTTTGTGGTCACTTCAACTGGACTTTGTCTTGTATCTTCTCTTGGTCATGTCTTTGGTTTTGAAAGCTTTCATGAAATAGGAAAAAGGGCTGTTTTTCTGGCCATATGCACAATAATTAGTGGTTTTACTGTAATTGCCTTTGAAATTGAAAATCCTTGGAGGATGGCAATCTATAATGTGATCTCCCCAAATCTCACCTCTAATATTTGGTGGATGGGAACGCTTTATGGCGCCTATCTATTCTTTATGGTCTCTGAATTTTTCCTGCTTCACACACGGCGTTATAAAGCAGCTGGAATTTTAGGCCTTTTGGGGGTCCTTTCTGGTATTGCAGCCCACAGTAATCTTGGAGCAGTTTTTGGCCTTCTAAATGGTAGGGAATTCTGGCATGGACCATATATGCCAATCTATTTTATTGCATCAGCCATGATGTCAGGATGTGCAGCCATTTGTTTTTTTACCTATCTTGGTCTTAAAAGTAATGATAGGCCCATAGACGAGAAAATGAAAAAGTCCCTAAGGGCCACAGGAAGGCTTGGTATGCTTCTTATGGCTACCTTACTCTTTTTTGTAACCTGGAAGGTAATATCTGGCATAGCTGGCTACCCTCCAGGAAAATTTCAGGCCATGATGGCTCTAATTAAAGGTGGCTATTCTGCAAATTTCTGGGGCGGAGAGATATTTTTAGGTATGATCTTACCATTTATAATGATACTTGCAACCAAGGCAGAGAAACCATCCTGGCTTTTTGCTGCAGGCCTCATCTCCTTGATTGGAATATTTTTTATGAGATATGACCTAGTAGTTGTAGGTCAATTGGTTCCTAGTTTTCATAGCCTAGGTGTGCTGGGCCAAACAAAACTTTTTTCATACACCCCATCGCTTCACGAAGTCATGATAACCATTGGAGGATTAAGCCTTTGTGGATTGATGTTTTTAGCAGGAGAAAGGCTTTTTGACTGCCACCAAGACAGCCACCATTAATTATGAGGAGGGGGCTATGACGTCTGGAAATAGAAATAAAAGCACCACACATTATCCAAAAATAAACGCTAATCACCTTTTTAGCTTATTGGATATCAAACCTTCAACTATTAGGACCTATGAGTTGGAAGGCCTTGTACGCCCAACCTACTCTAGAGGACAGAGATTTTTCAGCCACGAGCAGGTCACCTGGGTATCATGTATTAGACACATGATACAGGAAAAGGGAATTAGCATTCCAGGGCTCACCAGACTATTAAGGCTTTGTCCATGCTGGGAAATTGCCGACTGCCCCCAAAAAACTCGGGAACAGTGCTCATCAAAGTGGATCAGCATGGAATATTTGGAACAGGAAAGAAAGTCTATTTACTTTAAAAAGCCACATCCCTTGGCAAGAGAATATTATATGAA
>JALXCD010000059.1 GCA_026991135.1 Deltaproteobacteria bacterium
GGCCATGGACGGCCCGTTTTCTGTAAGGCTCGGCCAGGGATGGCCGAAACGTTGGCAGGCTGTAGTGAAAAAATTGTTCTCTAATTTATGAATACAGGTGTCTCATTTTCATTGACACATTCCGCGGCCTGACCTTCCTCGGTGTATAGACGGCTTGAAATATGCTTCTTGTAGTAGATACGTTTTTGTTGTTTGATGTTTCGGCGTCGGTTGTATTCTCCAATCCTTCCACTTCTATTGTCATCTCTATATCCTCCCGATCTACATTCCAGAGCACAGAATCCTCCGTGCTTCTAATAAGCTTAGATCCCTTAAAAACCTTGAAAAAGAGGTCTGGTCTGCGGTCTAAAAATAGCTCTTTGAAGTAGGATTCATCAAACTGGATGCGAAAAACTCCCCCTTCACCCGTGATGGCACTACCAACCATGTCGTCCATCAATATATCTTTATCCCAGGCCTCTACTCTTAACCCCTTGATGCCTTGCTTTGTCTCACTGCTAACAACTTTTCCTGTAATTTTATAAACTTTCATGACATATCCTCCCACAGATGTTATTAGCGCCAACGCGAAAGTAAAAGCACGGCACAAATGCGAGCAACCATCTTTGAACCCCACTCAACCTGCAACTAGCATGACTTCAATGGGCACCGTGTTTAAGCTATCCGCAACAGACCTTTACCCCTTTTTGGTGATTCCAGACGCGCAAATCCCCCAGCCGAATTCAAAAGAACCATTAACAACGCCTGAGGACAGGCTGTGGACCAAACCTTGAGAGAGCTGCAAATGCGGAAATAAAGACCAACCCATACCCAAAGCCGGAAACGGAATTGGCAGCGGATTCCTCGCCCACACATCAAAGGGTGTACTGCTCTTTGTCCAGACAGGGGAGAAAACAGACTTATTTTTTTGTTCTTTACTGGGGGGTATTTTTTTATTGTGAGGCAAGGTCATCTAAAACACCTCACAAGCTCTAAATCAATGATGCCTTACGTAAGGCAACTATGACACGAAAGATTAGCACCAAATAGCTGTGGCAAATAATTTTTATCTTTCTGCTGATTTAATTTTTACTAGCACAAAAAATTAATTACCTCTGGAATTAAATCGTTTGGTTAGATTTTAGCAGAAATTAATATATTACTCAAGGAAGTTTAAGCAATTATGTTATGAGCAAATAAATTGACCTCCATGTTAACATATGTCCGGATTTATATGGTGGATTTAGAACAGCAGAAACACTACCTGTTACCTTAGGCCCGCTTTCTTAAATTGGCAGACCCTTCTCAAAAGATACCACGCCAGGCAAGGGGATTTCCCTGCTCTCCTTCTGGAAAATCACAAGGTCCTTTAGCTTGAAAACCCCTTTCCCTGCGCACTTTCCTATCCTCACCTCCCTTATTTTGCCATCTTGAATCTTTAGGATAAGGCCTTCAAGCCTGAGGGTTATCACCAGGTCAAAGACAATCTTTCCAAGAACATGGTCATCCACCAAGACTTCCAGATAGGGATGATGGACAGACTTTATTTCGTGCACACCAAGGGGTGCCAGCACCACCTTGTTGGGGGGATATTTCTCTTTGTCCGTATACTTTTGTAAGGCTGCATATTTTTTTAACGCCTGAGCCAGGACATCAACAAAACTAAAATCAAGAAGTTCCTTCACCCTCTCTTCCAATTCCGCAAATGCAGTTTCCCACTTGATGCCCTCGGCCCTTTTAAGAAAATCCCTTTTAAGAAGGTTGATGGATTCAGAGGCTTTGAGGGCTGAGAATATTTCTTCCTTTTTTGGGGTGGAAAGAAAAAAGTCCCTGACCGAACCGTTGTTTTTATCTCTCATTGCTGTGTTTCTCCCGAAATCTCCTGGGTTCCAAGGTCCTTTACGGTTGTGATTGATATTTCGGTTCCTGAAAGAAATTGCGCCTCCCTGCACGAAATTTCCTGG
>JALXCD010000060.1 GCA_026991135.1 Deltaproteobacteria bacterium
CTTATACACAATCCGGAAGAGGATGAAACTATTTACCACATTTCGGACGACGATGTAAGGGAAGAGGTGGAAACGGATATTTTGCCCATTTATCTTGATAAAATTCAGATCAAAAGGGTCCTTATCAATCTTTTGGATAATGCCATAAAATATTCTGAGCCGGGAAAAGAAATAGAGCTTTCAGCCCACAAAAAAGACGGTTGGCTTATCCTAGAGGTTAAAGATCAGGGAATTGGCATTCCAGAAGATGACCTTCCCCATGTGTTTGAATACTTTTACAGGGGCAAGAACTCTAGAAAAAAGGCTGACGGGACCGGTATTGGCCTTGCGTCTGCAAGGGCAATCATAGAGACAAACGGTGGAAGAATTTGGGTAAAGAGCAAGGAAGGGCAGGGGACAACCTTTTTCATAAGGCTTCCCTTTTCACCTGATCCATAAAAAAGAGGGGCGAACCCCTCTTTTTGCTGGCCTTATCATCAGAAACTTATTAGTAACTTATCAGTTAGGAATTAAATGGGCACCTACCCGAGTCACCGTGGACATATCCCATCGGGTTTCCATCCTGATCAACCAGCCATTTTTCTCGTGGACTTTCGATAATTGACTGGAAATCATCACTGGAAATATATTGAGGAATATAGGTCGTCCCGGTAGTTTCAAGCATCCTGTTAAATGCCCTCATGTGATTCCTGGAGCCCTTTTTAAGATTTTGAAAAACAAACCGTATATCCTGATTGTCAATTTCAGATAGGCATTCTTCCAGGTCATTTATATCAAGATCTTCAATGGTTGCTCCCACCTGATATGCTTGGGCAAGCTCTATGGAGCCCATGGCAATTAAATCTTCATAGAGGCTTTTCATTTCCGGGTCTGCAAATTCACCAGGAGCCATATCAGATACTGGGTTTTCAAGACCATATTTCTCAAGGATGGCAGATATGGCATCCATATGTCTTTGTTCAGACCTTGAAATATTTCTGAAAACTGGCTGGTTGTATTTTTTATCCAGATATAAATATACATCCCTAGCCAGTTTTTCTTCCTGAACCATTTTGTTCAAATAATAAAGTTCCTGGTCACTTATTGGCTCTTGAGGAAAGCTATTTATCTGTTGAAGTCCAAAGCCCTGATACCCTTGTGATCCTTGATAACCATCTTGGGGAGATACTGCCTGGCCCTGATTAAGGCCAGATCCAAAATTTCCCTGATATCTTCCAAATCCTGGACCGTGTGCCATAGAGATGGCACATGACATAAAGAGAAATGCCAAAGTTAGTGTCAATTTTTTCATTTTTAGTTCCTCCTTTTTATTATTGATTAAATTTTTTGTTTTTTCCATTCATACATCCACAAGGACAATTGCCCTTATAACCTTTGCCATTTCCATTCATACTCATCCACCTTTTTGAACAACCAGGACAATACTTCATTCTTTCCTGGGGGGTTGCCTGTTGAATTTTAGTCCTCCATGCCTGCCAGAAGGCCTGTTGCTCCTCGGAGGACTTCTCCATTACTGTGGGCCTTATTTTGTAAAGCTCGTCAAGGGAATACTTGGAATAATCAACTGCAAGGACAGTAGTAGCAGTAAAAAAGATGGCTAGAAGTATTCCAGAAGTAAGTTTTTTAAATCTCATTTCCTTTCCTCCTTTTTGTGTTTTGTATTTTTTTAGTCAAGATGTGTGCCACTTAAGAAAATTAAATTTTTATTGTAAAATCAAAAAGTTACAATGGGATAAAAATAAAAGAAAAATGATCTTTTCGACAAAGGTCGTTTTCAAGACGACAATTTTGTCGGTTCAAATTGTTCCAATGTCTTTTTTTAAAGGATGAAAAGATAGTTAGAGTTAAAAAACCTAGTCCTTTACGAGTAACAT
>JALXCD010000061.1 GCA_026991135.1 Deltaproteobacteria bacterium
TCTTTGTTCAATGGCAGCGTTTCTAAAATGTCTGGACAGCCATTGCCAATTGGGTGTCCATGAGTCTGCCATATGTTTAAAAGTGCTGAACCACTCCTCAAGCTCGCCTTTTTGAGCCACCTCGACAAAAATTGGAGCTGGCCCCCATATGTAACTATAGCCCAGCCCTTGAAGTGGCAGTGTCATATAAGATATCACTCCTCCTACCCAAAGCTCAAATTCCTTTCCATTTTCAAGATACGCCCCCCTGCCCTCTACGACTTGAACACTATATTTGCTACTGTTCTGCGCCACAAACGCACTATATTGAGCAGCCAATTTTTGTGAGAGTTTTTGATCGATATCCAAGTACTCAAAGTGGAGGCCAGGAAAATCTAGCTGAAAATTACTTTTCAAATCATAAAAGAATCTGTTTCTTATATATGTCAATGCATCCTGTGGTGGCATTCCATTCGATCCGTAGGTAGTTTGCACAAATTGATAAAATGGAAAATAGACGCCCAAAAAGCCAGCACTTTCATCTGGCGAAAGGACTTGAACTATCCTGACATACCCATTTGCCCCAAAATCTGCTGTTCCACCACTGGCACGCCATCCATCTGGTATGTCGATGGAGAAACTCCCGTCTCTAGGCGTCCATTTAGTGAAACTTGGCTTCTTACTCGATGGCCCCTTTTTCCCTAGGAATTTTATCGAAGAAATTGCTATGGTGAGTGCTTTGAAGGTAGAAAATTCCCTGGCCTTTACAAAACTTGCAATAGAGTCCTCATCTCTCTTTTGAACGAGTTGTACAAGACGCACATTTGAATCTGGGCCACACATAAAGAGTGTACTATTCCCTTTTCTAAAGGCCCTTTTCATATTACATCCTGAAAGTGCCATATTCTGAAATTTCCATCCATTTTCAGGTGTTTTACCTATCCAGGCCTCACCATCTTTAAAAAAGAGCGAGATAGCAGAGATTTTTTCATTTTTTTCAACTCTACAACCCTTTGGGATGTAAATCTCAAATGCCTTTGTCTTAAAAATCTTCCATGAGTTTGGGAAGACATTTTCTTTTTTAGAAAAAGAAGTTCTTTTCTTTGATGTTGACGTAGTAAAATGGCCGGCCCTTGCTGTGCAGTCCTTTCTTCTAAAAATTCCGGCCTTTCCCCATGTAAAGCTGCACTCATCAATGATTTCAGCCCTTGAAGGCTGCACATCACCTATATCGCTGGCTACGGGATAAAAAAAGATATATTTTCCCCTGATCTCATAAGTTCCTGTCTGAAGAACGATTATTTTTTGAGGAGTCTCTATCCAGTAATCATAATCTCCATCTGCCAAGTCAACCTTCATCCCGGGCTGACTAACTGCAAGATAATTCCCACCTGAAATTGCATATGTATCCTCTGTCAAAAACGATAAAAAAAGAATAAAGCCAAATAGTAAACAGAAGAAAAACTTAGATACTGTCATAGTATGTATCCCTCCACGCCTTTTTCGAGACACTATATTTTATGATATGCACTGTTTTCTAAAAAAGTCAAAGGGATATTACCACACTTGCCAAAGGCCATGAGAATGGCCCCTCAGGCCTTATGAATGGTACAATTTTAAAAAACATCATTATGAGCAAATCTTAAAAAAAATGCAAATGGAATAGGATGAAAATTATAAAAGGGGTTACAACCCTTAAGCTGTAACCCCTTCACTTTCTTGGTAGCGGGGGCAGGATTTGAACCTGCGACCTTCGGGTTATGAGCCCGACGAGCTACCAGACTGCTCCACCCCGCAATCGATATGTTGATTATATAATCAGCTAGACCTCTCGTGTCAAGTTAATCAAGCCTAGTGCTGGAGCGCTACCACCTCTAAACTCCCGAT
>JALXCD010000062.1 GCA_026991135.1 Deltaproteobacteria bacterium
ATCAAAAAGGCCTGTTTGCTTCATTAAAAATCCCTCACTATCTCTATGATTTCAGTGAGTTATTATACTTCAATACTACTAAAATAGCTCCCTTTTTTTGGACTATTTTTAGAGATACCCATAGGTATTCTCCTTCTTTATTTTACCTTATATCCCCTGCCCTCAAGGCATAAGGACTTTGCCTTGTTGTAATTGTCAAGATTTGCTTGATATTGACTAGCTGTCTGTTGATTTGCCTCATTAGCTTGTTGATTTTGACGCCTCTGCCTTATGCCGCCACTGGCCGGATAAATAAGCATATTTGCCTGAGTGTCTAAGGTCATTGCACAGGTAATCAAAGCCACTAAGAGACCGCAAGAGCCCATTAAGCCCATTTTCTTCATGTTCATTTTTTTCTCCGTTATCTTTTTTGTTTTTTATTTTTGGGGAGGAAAATCCTTTAAAACTTCTTTAACTGCCTTTTGGATGTATTTAATTCGTTCCTGTGGCGATTTTAAGGTTGGTAATCTGTCTGTGACTGTTCCCCTCCATAAGATAGTCTTGTCTTTGGGGTCCATTGCATCAACAACAAGTTTACCCTCTGTGTACATGTATTCCCTTTGAACAGGAACCATTGGCCCCATTCTGTGATAATAGGGATAGACTCCGATTCTTTGATAGTCTGTCATGATTTGAGTTCTGGAGGTTACATTCGTGTGAAAAACAACCCAGAAATCCGCTTGATCTCTTGCAGTTGGCTTAAAACCCTTGGCCACAAGTTCATTTCTAAGTGCTTGGGCAATCCTGTCTTTCATAAGGGTCTTTGTACCTTTTGTATGATCATAAAGGATGGTGAATGTCTTTAATTTGGAAAAATCAACCCCTGGATTATAGTCATGGGTTGCCTTCATGTGTGAACAAGAGGAAACGAGAAAGAGAGTAAATAATAAGACTAATATCCTTGGCATAATTTCTCCAACAAGAAAAATTTATAGTAGTTTAAAGGCTTGCACTTATCTAGTCAAATGAAAAAAGAAAATTAATGAGATTTTTTAACTCCTACATTAAAAATTAAAAAAATTCTTTTATTAAGGACAGAGGATGATGGAAAAAGAATTTGAAGCAAAGGTCATGAATATGGCCATAAAACTTGTGGTAGTTGGGGCACTTTTGGTCTGGACTTATTATATTATTAGGCCATTTTTGATGCCTGTTATTTGGGGAATAATCCTGGCCGTTGCCGTTGAGCCCTTTGTTGATTGGTGTACAGGGATTGCTAAAGGAAGGAGAAGGCTGGTCCTTTTTTTATTGCTTCTTTTTGTGATAGTTGCCCTTGTAATACCAATAATAAAGATATCAGCCTCTTCTTATGGGCCAATACATTCCACCATAAAGAATATGGATAAACTCACTTTGTCCGTTCCGCCGCCTTTGGAATCCGTGAAATCATGGCCAATCATTGGAGGATATCTCTATGGACTTTGGGAAAGGGCGTCCAGTGACTTGGGTGTGGTCCTCAAGCAATTTGCCCCGCAAATTAAGTCCATGTTAATGGGCTTTTTACACTTAATTGGAGGCGGATTAAAGGCAGTCCTTTTGTTTATAATCTCCATCTTTATTTCCTTAGCCCTTTTGCTTAGGCCAGAGGCTGCCACCAATGTTTCAAACAAGGTCCTTTTGAGGCTTTCAGGTGATAAGGCTAAGGAAATTTCTGACCTTGCCGTATCAACCATTAGGGCCGTAATGATGGGTGTTGTTGGCGTGGCAGTAATCCAGTCCATTCTTTCTGCTATAGGACTTTATATCGCAGATGTTCCCTTTTCTGGTCTTTGGGCAATCCTTGTCCTTGTATGTGCAGTAATGCAGCTTTCCCCAATTTTGATTCTTGGGCCCATATCCGTCTGGGCCCTTATGACAATGAACACAGTGCCTGCGGTTATTTTTTTGATATGGAACATCCTTGTTGCTGCGAGTGACAATGTCTTAAAACCCGTACTACTTGGAAGGGGCGTTAAGATTCCCACACTTGTGATACTTCTGGGTGCATTCGGAGGGATGCTTCTTTCTGGAATACTTGGGCTTTTTCTTGGGGCAGTTATTATTGCAATTACCTATAATCTTTTTATGGCATGGGTAGAGGGCTAGTTTAAATCTTCATTTTGCTGTGAAGGCATTTGACCTCTTCTTTGCCCTTAAATCCTGAAATCATGCTCTTTAAAGAGCCCTTTACAGCAAAAAGGGACATGTAAAGATGGGTTATGAAAAGGGCAAGGATAAAAAGCCCAAGGATAATGTGAATCTTTAAAAGGGAAAAAAGCTCACTTTGAGGCCTTGATGTGATGTCACTTAAGTAAAATCCTGTGTAAAACATCACTGCCCCGCCGACGGTTGCAAGCCAAAACCAGATCTTTTGACCTGCATTAAATTTTCCTGCAGGAACAGTTGTGGCCTTTTTTGAAAGGTAGCCTCCAAGGATCAAAAACCACTTTACGTCATGGGGCATGGGAATCATGTCCTTGAGCCAGACGAGAAAAAGCGGAATGACAGTTACAATAAAGGCATAGGCACAGGAAAGGTGAATGAGCCTTGCATTTTGTATGAGGCCTCCGCCTCCAAGGGCCTTTGAAAATACAATCATAAGTCCAGTAATTACAATTAGGGAAAAAAGTATGGCGTTTATCCAGTGAAAAAACCTGGTAAAAGCCCCGTAAAAAAGGATCCTTTCCCCATCTTCAGAAAAATTCTTGGGGCCTATGGCAAAAAAGTGAATTAGAAAGATGAGCGGGATAAAGACAAGAATAGGCCAAACCATGCCGGGTATGGCATGGACAAAGGGGATAAAGTCGTTGGCATAGGCTTCCCATTTTGGAGAGACAAGAAAGGGAAAGGCCTTAAAGGCCTGGGTGGTAGAGATATTACCAAAATTAAGGATGATGTAATTTGCTGCAAGGGCCGAGGCCCCTGCAGCAGTTAAGAAAACCGTATAAAGAAGCACTCGGAGGTGGTTGGAGGTAAGGTTAAACTTCATACATTTTTCCTGATCAATAGGCTACAGACCATCCAGGGGCCTTTGCCCCGGTACCTCTTCTTGCAACCCTTTCCTGAAAGATTTGAGAAATCTTGTCTCCATCTCCGGCAAGAAGGGCCTTTGTAGAACACATGGCTGCACAAAGGGGTACCTTTCCCTCCGCGATCCTGTTTTGCCCGTAAAGGCGCCTTTCCTTTTCGCTAAAGGTGGGAGCTGGCCCTCCTGCACAAAAGGTGCATTTATCCATAACTCCCCTTTTGCCAAAGGTATCACCCTTTGGAAACTGGGGCGCACCAAAGGGACAGGCAATAAAACAGTATCCACAGCCAATGCAGATGTCCTTGTTTACAAGGACGATTCCATCTTCCCTTTGGTATATGGCCTTTACAGGGCAGACTGCAATACAGGGCGCATTTGAACAGTGCATACAGGAAATGGAAAGGCTCCTTTCACCCGGACGGCCCTCGTTTATGGTGACAACCCTTCTTCTGTTAATTCCTACAGGGACACCATTTCCTTCCTTGCATGCCACAACACACCCGTTACAGTCGATGCATCTTTCAATATCACAAAGAAATCTCATGCGAGCCATTTTCTACCTCCAAGCTAGGCCTTTGAAACCTGGCAAAGGCCTTCCTTTGTCCCCTGAATCTGGGTAATTATGTCATAGCCATAGTTGGTGACAATGTTTGCAGGCTCACCAATGGCGTAAGGCTCTGTGCCCTTGGGGTAATTGGCCTCAAGGCTCTTCCCCATGAACATGCCTCCAAAGTGAAATGGTAAAAAGATGGTCTTTTCATCCACCCTGTCTGTCACCTTGGCCATTACCTTTATACGCCCCTGTTCAGGAGACTCAATCCAGATCATATCCCCGTTCCTGATGCCAAGGTTATTGGCAAGACGGACATTTATCTCTGCATACATGTGGGGTTTTAGCTCAGCCAGATACTTGTTGCTCCTGGTCTCAGCCCCTCCTCCCATGTGCTCAACCATACGCCCTGTGATGAGGACATAGGGGAACTTTTTGACAAGCTCCGGCCTTTGCTCACTCTTAAACCTTGTATAGACCCTGTATTGATCCTTTTTGTCAGGATACGTGGGATACTTGGCCACAAGGTCTGGCCTTGGGGAGTGGAGGGGCTCCCTGTGAACAGGGACCTGATCCGGAAAGTTCCAGCAAACACACCTTGCCCTTGCATTTCCAAAGGGGGCCATACCCCTTTTTATGGCCTCCTTTATGGTCTTTTGGCTTAGGTCTGTCTTCCAGTTGGTGCCTGGCACAATATTCTTGAATTCCGGATAGCCTCCCTTGACCTCACTTCCTGGATTGTAAACACCTTCTGCAGCAAGGAGGTTTTCCTTTCTGCCATTCCAGTAGGTATGTTCTGTGCCAAAGCGTGCCCTAAAGGGAAGACCTCCCTTTGCCACAGGCTTCGATATGTCGTAAAGGATTGGGGTCCCTGGGTGTGTTTCTGTCCAGCACGGCCAGGGAAGCCCATAGTATTCGCCATCACAGGGCCCGCCCCGGGCCTTAAGGGTATCCACATCAAAGGTCTCCCAGTTAAGGGTGTGTTTTTTAATTCTTTCAGGCAAAGCCCCGTTATAGCCAATGGTCAAGGAGCCCTTACAAAGCTCCCTTGTAATGTCATCAGGAATCTTTTTTATATTTTTGTAGAATTTATCATGGAATCCAAAGCGCTTTACCATCTCGTTCATTATCCAGTAGTCGTCCTTTGAGTCATGAACCGGATCAACCACCTTGAAGCGCCATTGGATCTGCCGGGAACTGCTTGTAACACTTCCCTCTGTCTCATACTGGCTTGAAGAGGGAAGGAGATAGACATTGTCCTTTGCACATGCAGCAGCAGTCATTGTTGGAAACGGGTCAATTATCACCACAAGGTCCAGAAGGTCCAAGGCCTTTTTGAGCTTATGATACTGGGACTGGGAATTTGAGGCGCACCCCCAAAAGACTACGGCCTTTATTGGGGTGTACTGATTGATTTTATCCTCCTGAATTACACCCTGATACCAGCGGGCAAGGGTAAAGCCCTTTTTATTCATGTATTCCTTGCTGTGAAAGCGAGACTTCATCCATTCGTAGTCAACATCCCAGACCCTGCACCAGTGCTTCCATGAGCCATCCTTAATGCCATAATAGGCAGGAAGCGAATGAGAAAGGACACACATGTCCGTTGCACCCTGGACATTATCGTGGCCTCTAAAGATATTGGTCCCGCCTCCAGAAACCCCCATGTTTCCAAGGACTAGCTGAAGGATGCAAAGGGCCCTGGTGTTGCTAGAGCCAATGGAGTGCTGGGTAGCACCCATGCACCAGATGACCGTTCCCGGTCTGTGTGTTGCAAGTATCCGGGCAATTCGTTTGACCTCACTTGCCGGAATCCCTGTGATATCTTCCACCACCTCAGGGGTATAATGGCTTGCCTTTTCACACATCTCAGGAAAGCCGGCAACCCTTTTCTGTATGAAGTCCTTATCGTGCCAACCGTTTGTAACTATCTCGTTTACAAGCCCCATTACAAAGGCCGTATCAGTCCCAGGGCGGATTCTCACATAATCCGTTGCCTTTGCCGCAAGCTTTGTAAAGCGTGGATCAACCACTATAAGGGGAGCATTGTTCACCTCTTTTGCATAAAGGATGTGCTGCATGGCCACAGGATGGGCCTCGGCAGCATTTGAGCCTAGCATGAATATGCATTTTGAATGACGGATGTCATTCATGCTGTTTGTCATTGCACCGTAACCCCATGTGTTGGCGACACCTGCCACCGTGGTGGAGTGTCATATTCGGGCCTGGTGGTCTATGTTGTTTGTGCCCCAAAAGGCTGCAAGCTTCCTTTGAAGGTAGGCCATCTCGTTTGAGACCTTGGCGCTTCCGTTCCAGTGAACGGCATCAGGCCCGTGTTTTTCCCTTATTTCAAGAAGCCTTTTGCAAACTTCATCAAGGGCCTCTCCCCAGGAAATCTTCTGCCACTTTCCATTAACCCTCTTCATTGGGGATTTAAGCCTTTTTTCACTGGTGACCATGTCAATGGCCCCTGCGCCCTTACAGCAATGGCCTCCACGGGACACGGGATGATCCGAAGCCACCTCCTGGCGGACCCAAACCCCGTTTTGCACCTCTGCCTTTATCCCGCAGCCAACCGCACAGTGGGTGCAAACGGTTCGGACTATCTTTGAGCCCGGGTAGGGGGCCTTTTTTTCATCGGCCTCAAGCCTTCTAACCACCTTTGGTCCAAGGCTAAGGCCTGCAAAGGCAGCGGATGCCGCGGCAATCTTTAAAAAGGAACGTCTGGCAACCTTGGGATTGAGGGTAAATTTTCTGGTTACCTTGGCCTTTGATCTCTTTTCATTTACTGCCCTTTTAAAAGCCATGACAGCCCTCCTTTATGAGTCCAAAAGGGAATCGTAATAGGCCCTGAATTCCTCTGTTTCCCTGTAAAGTACTTCATCTGAATGGCCTTTTGACAATGACTGGGCCTGGGCCTTTTTGGAATTTGTACCCAAAATGGCAGCGGTTCCTGCCAGAAAAAGGCCCTTTAAAAGGTCCCTTCTTTCCTGGCCGGATTTTTTCTTGTCCATGATTCCCTCCTTTTAAAAGTTAGAGACTTGGCAGGATCACACCTTCAAGCTCAAGGGCCCCGTTTAGCACCTGTGTAAAGGTGCTGTAGGCCTTAAGCCCCTGGATTTCACTAACACACTTAAAGACACCCTTTCCGCAGGGAAGGAGAAAGTGGTGGAAAAGCTCGGCCTGGGAACTGACAGCCTCTTCTCCCTTTTCTGATTCTATGAGAAACATCATGGCATCTATCAAAAAGACCAGGTGATCCTCGCTTTCCTTAAAGGAGCTTTCCTTCCCTAAATTTAGGTTATAGAGCAATTTTTTTAATTTTACAAGGCTCTTTCCCATTAATTTTCCATCAATATAATAGGATGCACATAGTTGAACCCTTTTTGATGAAAAGGGATTTTCAAAAAGCTCGTAATACTCGTTTTGAATCTGGGTGAGCGTCAAATCTTTTAATGTCTCATTCATTTTAAAAAGGGCTGTGTCAATTGGTGGAAAGCCAATCCCATCCTTTAGTAGGTCAGCCAACTTTAGCCAGTAATTGAACTTTTCCTCTGTTGGATAGGAATCAAAAAAGGAGCGGCAAAGGCCATAGAGAAAAAGCCTTGCATCCCTTATCTCGTTTCCAGTCATTTAAGTAGCTCCTCAAACATGGACCTTACCCTGCAATCTTCGCAAAGATAAAGGGCCGAAAGCATCCCTTGGTCATAGGTTCCGCTCTTTTCCAAAATGCCAATTGCCCTTTCAAAGCTCCTTTTGTTGGAAAAGACCCTTCCGCATCTTTTGCACCTTATGGGTTCATCCCTTAAAAGGACCTTTTCCCTAAAGATATCCCTTGAAAGAAAAAGCCCTTCATCCAGGGAAATGGCCTTTTCAGGGCAGATTTTAAGACATGCCCTGCAGTTTGTGCAGTTAATCTCCAAAAAAGAAAGGGAAAGCTCCTTTTCACTGGCCCTAAGGGCATCTTGATAGCAGACATTCAGACAGGAAAGGCAAAGGGAGCAGGAATCATTGATTGAAAGGCCAGAAAAGACCTCTGTCTCAATTCTTCCCCTGGCCTTTTGAATTTTTGAAAAAACGGGCTTAAGTATCTCCCTAAAGGCGCTTCTTCTTCCCTCAAAGGGTTTACTTAAAAGGCCAAAGGGAGACTCATTAAATTTTTCATCATCTTCCCTGAGCCCTTTAATAAGGTCTTTTTGGTTCAGAACCGAAACAGCCCTTTCATCTCCTGTAAGTTTTTTAATAAATTCATTAAAAAAGGAGATTTCTTTAAAAATAGGGGGTTCACCTTCAAATTTTTTGTCTTCTTTTAGAATAAAAATCCTTTTAAATCCTGATGCAAAAAGGACAAGAAGGTGAAAGTGGTTTAGAGAAAATGGATTTGGGTGCTCAAGGAAAAAGGCGTCTTTAAATCTTAGATCCAAAGATTTCCACCATAGGTCCCTAAGTTCCTTTTCATGGCCAATTACTATTCTTTTTTTTCTTGCCTTTAATCCCTTGAAATACCTTAAAAAACTTTCATCCCTAAACCTTGAAAGCTCCATCCCACCTGTGGGGCAGGCACTTACGCAATTTCCGCATTCAATACAACTTTCATATTCTATCCTAATGCCCCTTTCGTCTGTCTTTATGGCGTTATTTTTACAAAAACTTATGCATCTTTTACATCCAACCTTAAGCCTTGGATCAAAGGAACAGTATTCAACGTTATGGATTATGCCTTCTTCAATGGAAAAGGTGCCTATCTTTTTAAAAAGCCCCTCTAGGTCATCATGCATATAAATGTCAAAGGGGAATTCAGGCAATATGTCACGAATATCCCTTTGGACAATTATCTCATCTAAAATAAATCCCTTTTCCCTGATCCTATGAAGGTCAATTGCACCCCTTTCACATACTTCACTACACCCTTTACAAAAGTCACACCTTGAAAAATCGATCTTTAGAGATGGCGATATGGCATCTTGAGGACACCTGGTGCTGCACCTTCTGCAAGAATCGCAAAGCTCTGGATCAATGGGAAATGGTTCCTTGAAAGTAACCTCTAGCCTTTTTTCAGAAGTCCTTTTTATCTCCAGGTCTTTTATCTGCTCAAGTGAAAGCCTAATGGGGACAAGGTCAAGAATACCTCCATAAATGGAGATAAAGTCATCAATAAATTCTTGGGATGAAGAGATTAGGGCAATTTCAGGCTCAAATCTTTTTTCATAGCTTCTAGGGATATTGGTGGATAGCCTTTCCTTTTCTAAGAGGGCAATATTTAAAAGCTCATGGTCAGTAAAGTCTCCTAGCTCGCTATTTAGCCTTAGCGTAGGGGAAAAAAGTGTGGAAGAGTTTTTATCCATTTCCCCTGAAAAGGCCCCTGAGAGTATGGCCTCCTTTTCTTCAATCTCCTTTTTAGATAGGGGAAAAAGAGAAGTGTCATCCTGGTGAATGAGGGTAAGGAATCTTTTAGGCATTTTCCCTTAAAAGTTTTTTTAGTTTTCCTGAGCCGGTCCATCCTTTGGACCTTATATCCTGAAGAAGCCCTACCGGCACCTCCCACTTGTTAAGGGGGCTTATGAGATAGAAGCCATCCACCATGGAAGAGACCTTTTCAAGAAGGGTCCTAGTGATTTCAATCCCTGCCTTTTTCTGGTCTTCAACCTTTTCAAATTGCCAGAGTCTATCCCTTATCTTTTTTGGAATGGTTATGCCCGGAAGTTCATGGTGCAAGAATTCGGCATTTCTTGCCGAAATGAGCGGAAAGAATCCTGGAAGTATCAAAAGATTTAGGTGAGAGGTAACATCTATCATCTTTTCAATGGATACCTCATCAAATATGGGCTGGGTCATCACAAAATGAGCACCCAAGGCGGCCTTTTTTTCAAGCCTTCTTAACTGAAGCTCAGGGTTTGAGGGCCTAAAGCTAAAGGCAACTCCAATGGAAAAATCCGTCCTTTCCTTCATGTCCCTTCCTGCAAGATTTTTTCCGTTGTTGTAACCGTCGATCATCTTTACAAGTCCGTAGGAGTTTAGATCAAATACGCCTGTCACCCCTGGCTGGTCGCTAGAGGAAGCTGGGTCGCCAGTTACTGCCAGGATTCCCCTTATGCCGAGAAGATGTGCTGCCATGACCTGAGCCTGAAGCCCAAGGGCGTTTCTGTCCCTTCCGGTAAGGTGAATAACCGTCTCTATCCCAAAGTACCTTTTTATGATGTGGGCAAGGCTAAGATTATCCGCCCTTAAAACCGCAAGGGGATGCTCGGCAAGGGTGATGCAGTCTGCCCCTGCCTCCTTTAGTGCCCTGGCCCCATTAAGGACATTTTGGATATTTAGGTGAGGCGGAGGGTCAAGCTCCACAAATACCGGAATCCTTTCATTGTCCATTGACCTTAAAAGCCCGCCTGGTCCCTTTTTGAGGGTTTTGTCTTTTTTATCCCTTTGCCTTGAAATTTCCTTTATGACAGCAGGCCTTCTGGCCTTTATATGGAGCCTTTTTTTGAATTCATGGATGTGGGAAGGGGTTGTCCCGCAGCAGCCTCCCACAAGCCTAACCCCTAGGCGAACCATTTCACTTACCTTTTCGGCCATATAGGAAGGAGGGGTGCTATAGACCATTCTAAAATCGATCACCTCCGGGATTCCTGCATTCGGAAAGGCAGAAAGAGGTATCTTATCCTTTAGCGGGGATAGCTCCCTTACTGCCTCGAGCATGGCCTTTACGCCCCGCCCGCAGTTTGTCCCGAAGCAGTCTGCCCCTGCCTCCATGGCCTTTTTGCAGCAAAGGTCTGCATGTTCTCCGTGGGCAGTCATACCCCTTGATGGAAACACCATCTGGGCAACAACAGGGATTGAAGGTTCGATTTCCTTAAGGGTTTTTAAGGCAATGAGGAGTTCCTCTAGTTGGGTAAAGGTCTCAAGGATAATGAGATCCACTCCGCCTTCCAAAAGGGCGCTAAACTGTTCCTTGTAACTTTTTGTTATCTCATCCAGGGAGACCTCGCCAAGCTCCAGTGGAAATTCCACCCCGCAGGGGCCCACAGAGCCTGCAACAAAAATCTCCCTTCCTGCCGCCTTTCTTGCAAGTCTTGCACCCTCGAGGTTTATTAGCCTTGCAGAAAGGTCCTTTCCAAGGCTTCCAAGCCTGAATCTGTTTGCGCCAAAGGTATTGGTTTCAATGAGTTTACTTCCTGCCCTAATGTATTCCTCATGGACAGAATAGACCAACTCCGGGTCGGTAACGTTCAATAGATCGGTATTTGTGCCAAGGCTTATACCCTTTTCGTAAAAATAGGTGCCAAGGGCACCGTCGGCCAGGACGACATTTTCCCTAATAAAACTCAAGAAATCTGAAGGCATAAAATCCCCTTGTTTTCCATTTAGTTAGGGTATTTCTATATGAAAAAGGATAGGGGCGCAATGGTTTTAGATTTTTTTGGTGTTTTTGGTCTTTTTCGGTAAGTGAACACAAATTTCAGTTTTTAAGGTTTAAAAACTTGACTTTTTATTAAAACTATATAATTATTAATTAAGAATTTTTCCTAAAAAGTTATGAATAGATTTAAAATCGCAAAAAGAGAAAAACTGGACCCTTCAAGGCTTGCCGAACACCTTCGTAAAGTCTTTGAAGAGGCAGGCATAAAGCTTACACATCAGCGCTTGGCCATATATCAGGCAATAATGGATGCCAAGGATCACCCTTCGGCAGAGACCATCTTTGAAAGGCTAAAGGGGGAACTTCCAGCCCTTTCCCTTGATACAGTCTATAGGACCCTTGCACTTTTTGAGCAGCTTGGCCTTATAAAGAGGGTCCATATCCTGGATCATGCCCGTTTTGATCCTGATCTAACAAGGCATCACCATTTTGTCTGCAAAAAATGCAAGAAGATTATTGACTTTGTTTGGCCCGACTTTGACCAAATGACCCTTCCAGATGGACTCAATAACCTCGGAAGGCCTTTGGAACATCAGGTGGAGGTAAGGGGAATATGTAAAGAATGCCTAAAGAAGGAAAGAAAATAGTTATATTAAAAATTTTTTCGTTTTTAACTGGAATAATTATTGTTTAGTAAGTATCAGTAAATATGAAAAATTCAAAAAATAGGGAGGTGTTTTATGAAAAAGAAGTTTCTTATTGGTCTTTTTATTGGGCTGGTCCTCGCCCTAGGACTGTTTGAGGGGAGGATCCAAGCTGGAACAAAAAAGCTCCCCCTGGGTTTGCCCAAAGTCCCGGTCCCCTCTGACAATCCGGTGACTCCATTAAAGGTAAAACTTGGAAAAAGGCTTTTTCTGGATAAGCGCTTTAGCCTTGATGGCACTGTAAGCTGTGCAACCTGCCATGATCCTCAAAGGGCCTTTACAGATGGCCTTCCAATCGCAAAGGGCATCAAGGGAAAGAAGGGTACAAGGAACTCCCCTACTGTTGTAAATGCCGTCTATTACACCAGTCAGTTCTGGGATGGCAGGGCTTCGTCCCTTGAAGAGCAGGCAAAGGGCCCCTTTGTGAACCCGGTTGAACATGGCCTAAAGGATTACGCCCCAATTATAGAGATCATACGAAAAGACAAGGAATACGTGGCCCTTTTCAAAAAGGCCTTTGGCATTGAGCCTTCAAAGATAGATATTGACCATGTGGTAAAGGCCATTGCCAGCTTTGAAAGGACCATTATCTCCGGAGATTCGCCCTTTGACAGATACATGTATGGCGGAGACAAAAATGCCATGACAAAGGCACAGATAAGGGGCCTTGAGATATTTAGGACAAAGGGAAGATGCCAGGATTGCCACAGGATAGAACAGACCAGTGCAATATTTACAGACAACAAGTTTCACAACCTGGGCGTGGGCTTTTCAAAAATAGAGCCAAGATTGATGGAGATCGTCCAAAAGGTTCAAAAAGCAAAAGAAAAGGGGCTTAAACTTGATGAATCAATACTATCAAATAGAGAGCTTTCAGAGCTTGGTCGCTTTGCAGTCACCCTTAATTTTGAAGACATTGGTCGCTTTAAGACCCCAACCCTTAGAAATGTGGCTGTGACAGG
Organism: Deltaproteobacteria bacterium; assembly: GCA_026991135.1. Taxonomy (GTDB): domain Bacteria; phylum Desulfobacterota; class Dissulfuribacteria; order Dissulfuribacterales; family QOAL01; genus JAADCZ01. The sequence continues at coordinate 12,620 of JALXCD010000062.1, forward strand.
ACCCTACATGCACGATGGAAGCCTTGAAACCCTGGAAGAGGTAATTGAGCTTTATGATCAGGGCGGAGAGGACAACCCCATGCTCGATAGCGGCATAAGGCCCCTGAAACTGACAGACCAAGAAAAGAAGGACCTGGTAGAGTTTTTAAAGGCACTGACCAGTCCACAGTTTAAAAATCTGGAAGATTCTTCAAAATAAGGAGGAAAGCATGAAGAAAAAGATAAGCAGAAGGTCTTTTGTAAAAAAGGGACTAGGAGCCATGGCCCTGGCCTCCTTGCCTCTAGGGCTTGTGGAGATTTCATGGGGAAAGAACAATCCCCAAAATTTCACCTTTGCCTATATCTCTGATTCACACCTTACCCATATTAAGGGTACGGAATTTGTGAGAAACTTTGACAAAGGTCTTAAAAAGGCAGTGATGGAGTGTAACTTTATGTCGCCAAGGCCCGATTTTGTGGTCTATGGCGGAGACCTTGCCCAGCTTGGGAAAAGGGAAGAGCTTGAACACGGGCTTGAAATAATGTCAGCCCTAAGGCATCCGGTTAAATGGGTCATTGGAGAGCATGATTTTTATCTGGATCTAGGAAGATTCTGGGAAGATAAGATCTCAAAGACCACCTACAGCTTTGACCACAAGGGTGTGCACTTTGTGGTTTTAAATTCTATTCTGACTTATGATTCATGGATGAAAAAATGGAAGACCCCTCAAGAGCGCATGGCGAACATGGCGCGTCTTGATAACCCCAATGGCTCTCCCTTTATGGTGGGAGAAAGACAGATAAAATGGCTAAAAAAGGACCTGGCCAATGTCTCCAAGGATACTCCAATTGTGGTCATGTCCCATTCACCCCTTTATGAGATCTTTAAACCCTGGAATTTCTGGACAGATGATGCAGAAAAGGTGCAGGCTGTATTAAGGCCCTTTAAAAAGGTAACGGTCCTTCATGGCCATGTCCATCAGATACTTTACAACCAGATTGGAAACATCACATTTGAGGCCATGATGTCAACTGCATGGCCCTGGCCATATCCGGTAAGCTACATACAAAAGCCAAACCAGGTTCCAAAGCTTACAGTCTTTATGAATAGGGCTGATCCCTTTCACGAAAGGGATGCAACTGGATGGTCCATCTTGAATCTGGAAAATGGAAGGGTTACTAACCACTATAAGCTGTGGGAAAATAAGGACAGGGTTTTAAGGTATGATGAAAAACTGGGTGCCCCAGTGGACACACTTTATCAAGATCCTTTAAAGAGGATTCCGCCCCAGGAACACTATTAAAAAAGGAGGAGAACATGAAAAAGGAAGTCTTTTTAACCATAATTCTTTTAATAGCCGTTGCATTACCTTGGAGTAATGGAAGGGCAGACGAATTTACAAAAAAGGACCTTAAAAAGTGGCACAAGGAATTTATGACCGTGGTCAAGGAGGGAGAAAGGCTTTTTCACAGTGCCCTTGGAAAGAACAAGGTCTCCTGTGATATGTGCCATCCAAATGCCTCAAACACCCATCCTGAGACCTACCCAAAGTTTCAAAAACAGATAGGTAAGGTAGTTGCCCTTAGGGACATGATAAACTGGTGTATTCAAAATCCCCTTGAGGGAGAGCCCCTAAAACTGGATGACCCAAAAATGATTGCCCTTGAGGCCTATATTACCTATGAAAGGAGGGGAAAACCCCTTAGCCCTGGAAGGCATTAAGGCCAAAGGAGACAGGAAGGAGCGAATGGATTTCGCCCCTTCCTGATTTAGAAAAGGTCCTTTAATCCTAATAACCTTTATATTCTGATGGCAGGTATTCTAAGGATCCTTTTTACAATATGTCCAGTAAGGTCAAAGACCCTTTCAGAATGATCTATTATTATGGAATCTGCCGATATCTTTATGCCATTTAGTTTTGCAATTTTTCTTTCAACAGTCCCTGTTGTTTCGCAATGGCCTTTTAGCCCGAGATCTTTAAGCCATACATTTAATCTTTTGGAAAATTCCCTACTCTTTGAATAGGGGCTGTCAAGAAAAATCCGTGTAAAGGAAGGGGGATAGCGTTTAAGCACCCTTGCCATCAATTCAAGGGCATTATCGGTGGTTTTGGATACCTTAAATCTTTTATAGACCTTTCCGGTATCCCTTATGAAGCCATCGTCACAATAGATTGTTGTCTTTCCTTTTATGGCATTTTCAAGGGTGATAATCACATTGTAGCCGTCAATAACAACAGGATTCCCTTTTAATGACCGAACTGAGACACACCTTTTCATCCGGCTCTGGGCGACCTCTTGGGTAAAAATCGCTCGAAACAGGATATGCCTTTCTTCTGAAGATAACTGATATCTATTTCCAACAAATGAGATTGCGGATTTCCTAGGATAGCCCCTTTTTAAAAGGAATCTCAAATCAACAGAGGCCCTGTGTAGTAATGAGAGCCTGTCATTTGAAATAATATCTTGCGTTTTTCTTGTCACTCTTGGGGCCAATAGTTATGTTAGCTTTAATGGTAAAAACTTTTAATAACACAAAATACGGGAAAAGACATGAAGATTTACGTTTATCCGCATAAGATACTTTCAACAAAATCAAGGCCTGTAAAGGAGATTGATGGCAAGCTTCAAACTCTTATAGACGATATGATCGAGCTCATGTACAAGGCCAAGGGTGTAGGGCTTGCAGCCAATCAGGTAGGGGAAGCAATAAGGCTTTTTGTAATGGATGTCTCTCAGGAAGAGGAAAGAAAAAATCCCATTGTTGTAATAAATCCCATAATTACTGCAACAGAAGGAAGTATTACAGATGAAGAGGGATGTCTTAGTCTTCCAAATTATTCTGCCAAGGTTACAAGGGCAAAAAGGATAGAAGTCAAGGGATACGACAGAAAAGGGAGAGAACTTCGACTTGAAGGTGAGGGTCTTCTTGCAAAGTGTCTTCAGCATGAAATTGATCACCTTGATGGCATATGCTTTGTTGATAGACTAAGCCCTTTGAAAAAGGCCATTTTTAGAAAAAAATGGCCGAAAATACTAGCCAAACTGGATATAAGGGATGACCAAAAATAAAAGATTTAAGATTGTCTATATGGGGACCCCCCTTTTTTCTGTCCCTGCCCTTGAGGCCCTTTTAAAGGGGCCAGACGAGATACTGGCAGTGGTAACACAACCTGATAAACCCAGGGGGCGAGGGAGAAAGATCCTTCCAACTCCAGTTAAGGAGGTGGCCATAAGACATGGGCTTAAGCTCTTTCAGCCTGAAAAGGTTTCAAGGGAAGAGTTTATAGAGGAAATCAGAAGACTAAAACCGGATCTTTTGGTGGTATGCGCCTTTGGCCAGATACTTCCCCAAAGGCTTTTGGATGTGCCCAGGATCATGCCCATCAACATTCATGGCTCCTTACTTCCAAAATATCGCGGGGCAGCTCCAATACAGCGGGCCATACTGAATGGAGAAAAAGAAACTGGAATTACAATAATGCGTATGGACGCTGGAATGGACACCGGTCCAATGCTTTTAAAAAGGACTTTACTGATTAATGAAGACACTACCTTTGGAAAACTCAGTGAGGATATGGCACAACTTGGTGCAAGGGCTCTCATGGATGCACTTGATCTTTTAGAAAAAGGAGAACTTAAGGAAGAGCCCCAGCCTGATGAAGGTATAAGTTATGCCCCTCCAATAAAAAAGGAGGAGCTCAAGATTGACTGGAATAATACGGCTCAAAGGATACACTGTCAGATCAGGGCCTTTGACCCTTTTCCATGTGCCTATTCCATCTATGACAGACAGAGGGTTAGAGTTTTTTCGCCAAAGATAATCGATTTAGAAACTAATAAAGATATTCCAGGAACGGTCCTTGAAACTTTACCAAAAGGAATTGTAATCCAGACCGGAAAGGGCACACTCATGATCCAGGAGATCCAGTGGCCCGGTAAAAAAAGGCTTAAGGTAGAGGAGTTTTTAAGGGGCAGAAAAATTCCTATTGGCTCTAGGTTTTCTTGATGAGGTGGGCAAAAAAGGGCCAAGGTAAATCTGCAAGGATAGGGCTCCCAAAAAAGAACCCAAGAGTTCTTGCTGTAATGGCCCTTTCTGAATGGTTTTCAAAAGAGATAGAAAAAAGGGAAGCTCTTGAGCATACGTGTAATAGATATTTAAAGGAGTTTGCACTTTCTTCTAAAGACAAAAATCTTTTTTGGAACCTGGTTTTTGGCTCCTGCCGCTGGAAAAGGCTTCTTAAATATCATCTTAAAAATTATCTAAAAAGGTTTAATAGGCTTCCCCTAAAGCTTCAGATGATTCTAATTGTTGGGGCTTATCAAATAGTCTTTTTGTCAAAAATTCCTATTTTTGCAGCAGTAAATGAAAGCGTTGAGCTTTCAAAGAAAATGGGTTTTAAATGGGCCAAAGGACTAGTAAATGCAAGTCTCAGGGCCCTTTCAAAGGGTAAAAAAAAGGTCATTTTAGATAAGAAAGACTGTCAGAGATACTGTCTTGGTAACTTAATAAATTGCCTTTCAAATCTTACCTCCCACCCACACTGGATGGTAAAAAGATGGCATGATCAATTCGGGAAAGAAAATTTGATTAATATATGTATTAATAATAACAAGACTCCACCACTGGCAATAAGGGTTAACACCTTAAAAATTGCTCCTAAAGATTATGGAAAAATTTTAGAAAAGGAAGGGATTTCCTTTGAGAAAAGTAAGTTCTTGGATGAAACCTCCATTATTAATGACTTTAATGGTAATATCCAGGATATCCCAGGCTATAAAGAAGGTCTTTTTCAGGTGCAAGGTGAGGCCTCTCAATTAATAGGCCATCTTTTATCACCAGGCAAAGGTGAGAAGATTCTTGATGTTTGTGCAGGGGTTGGCGGAAAGACCACACACCTTGCGCAATTATCAAGGGATAGGGCAGAAATTATTGCAACAGATAAAAATATTGAAAGGCTTTCCATCTTAAAGGAAAATCTAAAACGCCTTAAGATTAATTCAGTAAAGGTTTGTGACCTTAATACTCAAGAAAATGAAATCATATCTCAGTCGCCTTATGATAGGATATTGATTGATGCCCCTTGTTCTGGGCTTGGAGTAATAAGGAAGCACCCGGATATAAAATGGCGAAGGGTTCCTCAATCCATAAAAAGTCTTTCCGCCATCCAGTATTCCCTTTTAAAAAAATGGTCAAAATTTCTTAAGCCTGGAGGGCTTTTGGTATATTCAGTCTGTACCATCGAAATGGAAGAAACTATTGGTGTAATAAATGTTTTTTTAAAAGAGAACTCCAGGTTCCACAGAGTTTCATGTAAACTACAGCTAAAGATGCTGCCAGATGAACTTTTTAGAGAAGAAGACCTTTTTATAATCCCAGGCACCTATGGCCTTGATGGATTTTATTGTGCAGTTTTAAAGAGAGACTTCTAATTTATCTGATGCATGCAGCAAGCACCTGTTTCATGTCTGTTTCTCCTAAAAGCACCTTTTTGATGCCGTCTTGTTTTAGTGTGGTCATTCCGTTATTTAGGCCATAGTCCCTTATCTCCATGACAGGACGCTTTTTTTGTATGAGTTTTCTAAGTCCATCATCACTTAAAAGAAGTTCATGTATTGCAAGCCTACCTTTATATCCGGTGTTATTACAGGCAGGGCATCCCTTTGGTCTAAAAAGCTCAATATCTCTTAAATCAGTCTCATTTAAAGGGTGAGAAGGATTTTCACCATATTCGTAAATTATCCTCTCAATCTCATCTTCATCTGGCCTATAAGACTCTTTACATCTTGTGCAGAGTCTTTTTACCAGGCGCTGGGCAAGGACGCACAAAAGGGCATCTGCAAAGTTAAATGGGTCCATTCCCATTCCCAAAAGCCTTGTGACAGTCTCTGGGGCAGAATTTGTATGGAGGGTTGAAAACACAAGGTGTCCAGTTAATGAGGCCTCTATAACCGTATTTGCAGTCTCTTCATCCCTCGTTTCGCCAACCATTATTACATCTGGGTCCGCACGCAAAAAGGCCCTTAAAACTCTGGCAAAGGTGAGTCCAATTGAAGGTTTAACTTGGACCTGTCTTAGACCTTCTTGAACAATTTCTACAGGATCTTCTGCAGTCCATATCTTTTTCTCTGGCCTATTTATATGTCCAAGGGCAGCATGAAGGGTGGTGGTTTTACCAGATCCTGTAGGACCGACAACTAAGATAAGCCCATAAGGCATTTCAATGCACTTTTTAAGGTCTTTTAGATTGTGTTCCAAAAGGCCTATCCTTTCTAGAGGCATTGCCTCGGATGATGCAAGTATTCTTAAAACAACATCCTCATTCCCTTCAGTGGTTGGAAGGGTGGCTACACGGAGTTCAATGGTTTTCCCCGACCTGGTTTTAAATTTTATCTTACCATCCTGTGGAAGTCTTTTTTCAGCAATGTCCAAATTGGACATGATTTTAATCCTTGATACAAGGGCCTTTTTGTAGTTATAAGGAATGGTTTGATATCTCATGCAATCGCCATCTATTCTGTACCTTATGAGTGCCCCTCTCTTTCCCGTAAGGCTTTCTATATGAATATCTGATGCATTTTTTACATAGGCGTCTTCGATTATTTTATTTGCCATTTGGACAACAACGCTGTCTGCGTCGCTGGCCAGGGAGTCGTCTTCTTCAAATTCATCTTCTTGTTCATCTTCTATCAGCTCAAGCTGATCAAAAACATCATCTTCTTCATCACCAAGGTTGTATTTTCCAAAAAAGTAGTCAATAAACCGGTCAATATCCTCCTTCAACGCTACAGCATATTCAAAATGCTTGGCCTTTATTACCCTCTGTAAGCTGTCAATCTTGCTTAAGTCATGGGGATTATCTATTGCAATAAGTAAAGTATCACCTTGTTCTTTTACAGGAACACATGTGGTGGTTCTAAAAAAATGCTCCTTTACTCCGGTCATGCATTTTGGAGTAGAGCCGACTTCAAGCTCATTAAATTCAACAAAGGGACAACCGTAATATTCGCTTAGTGAGTTACCGACTTCCAGTTTTTCAATTCCAAACTGATTTATTAGGATGGTTTCAATTGGCTTTTTTGACTGTCTAGCAATCTCTTTGGCGCGTTCAAGTTGTTCTTCTGTCAGGAGTTCGTTTCTAATTAGATAATAAAATCTGCCATATTTTTGGGCGGTTTCATTTAGATTATCCAGTTTATTCTTGGCATTTCTAAATTCTGGGTTGAGATTAACCAATGCCTTTAGGGTTGAAACTGCTTTAGATACTGAGCCTGTGCGTTCATAGGTCAATGCAAGTTGATAAAGTGCTTCTTGTCTTTCTTCGTCCGAAATATCTTCTTGACTAAGTCCTCTTTCAAGGTATTCAATGGCATCAAAGGGCATATCCAGCTTTAGATAAAGCTCCCCCATTTTTAGTTGCACTTTGCCCTTTTGATAGGCAGTTTCCTCAAGAGCCCTTAACTCCTCAAGGGCTTCAGAAAAGAATCCGGCTTCAATTAGACCAAGACAGTTTTCAAAATCTTGATTGAACCTATCTTCTTCTGATGTGGTTAATTCTTGACATTTTTGGGGTGTCTCACAAAAGACCTCTGAATCTCCAGTTTTTTGAGGAATCTTTGAAAGCCTTTTTGAGATTTCTTCCTTGAGGGAGGAATCGATTTCTTCTGTTCTGTTAAGTAAGTCATTCAGTATTTCTTGAGCCTCTTCAAAAAGGCCGTGGTTCAAATAAAGATCAGCTTCTTGGAGTTTAAACTCAATATCCTCAAGGGATTGTTCTTTTTTTTCTTCCTCTATATCAAGTTCCAATAATTCCAATTCCATGATTACGACCTACTCAAAGACCTTGCTGATATTATATGGACCTTTGTGCCATTCATATCCAGGACACCCTCAAAACAAGTATCATTCGTTTTTTCCAAAGATAGCTCTTCTGAAAGTTTTACCTTCACTGGTGCATCTCCAACTCTTAAGGCAATACAGTTTTGGCCGTCATAAAGGACTAAAAGGTAAAAGTCAGAAGGAATCGGTAATTCCTGGTTGCCAATTTTGGAGACTACTGTGGCATTAAGTTTTTTTAGTTCATCTTCAGAAAGTTCAGCAAGCCGTTCGGAGAAAATGCCTTTTAATTTGGACCAGGGCCAAGGTTTTAATTTGGAAAGAGGTATAATCTGGGATTTTTTTATAAAACTTTTACTTAGCCAGGGAGGTTTTCCCAAAAAGCCTATTTCTTCAACAGGAATGCCAATCTCTACACCGTCAACTGGAAGAATATAAAGCTCTTTCCAAGGAATGTATGCCTTTTTTTCAGAGATAGACTCTTTCTTTTCTTCAGAGATACTTGGAGAATCGTAGTGGATTTTAGGAAGGCTGACTTCTTCACCTGGGAAAAAGAAATCAGAAATCTTTTTTATTTCCTCTTCAAGGGCTAAACGTAATCCTTTCTGAAAACCATACAATTTTTCCATGCCCTTCTTTTTGGCAAGAACCTTTTCAAGGGGAATAATTCTTTTTACCTGTTGGCTTAATGCATCAAGATGTAATTTTATAAGTTCGCTCGCTTCATTGCTTAAGTAATTG
>JALXCD010000063.1 GCA_026991135.1 Deltaproteobacteria bacterium
GAATTTGCTGAAATTTTAAGGTCATTTAATTTATTATAAAATTCTTCTATAAAAATTCCGCCAAAAATCAAACTGTTAAAATGCAAAGGGGATATGGTTAAAATCTGGCCTTCCGTCTTCTTTAAAAGTTATGGCAAGGACATCAAAACGGACACCTTTAAAATCAGTATCTTTCCTCTTTTGCTGAAGATATGCCTCTGCCACCCTCCTTATAATCCTTTGCTTTGAGGGGGTAACTGCCTCTTGAGGGCTCCCAAACCTTCTGCTTCTTCTTGCCTTTACCTCTACAAAGACCAGCCAGCCGTCTTTTTTAAGGATAAGGTCGATCTCTCCAAAACGAAGCCTGTAATTTCGGCAGATGATTTTATAGCCCCTCATCCTGAAGTAATCTTCGGCAAGAGCTTCACATTCCCTGCCAAAAGAGCGGTTAGTCCCCTTCACCAGTCTTTACACCCCTAAAGGTCATCCTGTGAATTGGACACGGCCCAAGCCTTTTTATCATCCTTTTATGAAGACTTGTTGCATACCCTTTGTGCCTTTCAAAGCCATAGCCAGGATATTTCTGGGCGTATTTCAGCATAAGGTTATCCCTATAGACCTTTGCAACAATGGATGCTGCGGAAATTGAACAGGAAAGGCTATCTCCCTTTACAATGCACCTTTGGGGAATGGGACAATCAATTCTCTTATTGCCGTCAACGAGAATGGCCCTTGGCCTTATGGAAAGCCCAGCTACGGCCTCCTTCATGGCAAGTAGGCTTGCCTGCAAGATATTTATTTCATCAATCTTTTTGGGAGATACAGAAGAGATGGATACGGCAAGGGCCCTTTTTTCAATCTCCTTTAAAAGCCCTTGCCTTTCCTTCGGGGTTAATTTTTTTGAATCTGTTATTCCAAGATGGGAAATGTCTTTTTTTAGGATTACCGAGGCTGCAACCACAGGGCCTGCAAGACAGCCCCTTCCTACCTCATCAACGCCTGCAACCGGCCATAGCCCCCTTTCTTTAAAAAGCCTTTCATAATACCAGGCATCAAAGGGCCCAGGCTCAATATCAAAGAGGGTTTTAGGCAAATCACATGATCCTCTTGTTCCTGATCTTATGTCTCATGGCCTTTCCTCTAAGATTTCTCAAATAGAAGAGCTTTGAGCGGTTATGACGGCCAGTCTGAACAATCTCTATCTTTTCAATCCTGGGGGAGTTTACAGGAAAAATCCTCTCTACCCCAACGCCATAAGAAATTTTTCTGACTGTAAAGGTTTCTGAAATCCCTCTTCCCTTCCTGGCGATAACAACACCTTCAAAGACCTGAATCCTTTCCTTTTCGGCACTCTCCCTGATCTTTACATGGACTCTCACCGTATCTCCTGGCCTGAATGGTGGAATATCCGTCCTCATTTCTTCAAAGGCCAGCCTTCTTATGACATCCATAGTTATTGCCTCCTGAACCTAGAAATTCTATCAAGCGTAATGGCAACGGCGCTTCTGACTGAAAGATGGTTATAGCCAGTGCCCCCTTCTATGGGGCAGATGATGCCATCTGTCTCTTTTAGACACTCCTCGTGGAGCCCAGAGGCCGTACCAAAAACTAATAATATACATTCATTCTCATTTTTTTGCACTATTTTTTCAATATCTTCCCAGGAAATACACCCCTTCCATCTCCTGGCAGAAGTTGCAAGCACAAGTGGATGAACGCAATCTGACGAGATTTTCTTGATGACATCAGATAATGTATCTTCCAGCTTAACCTTCAAAAAGGCCTCTTTCCTGTCAGGGTTAAACCTTGCACCAGCACCTTTAAGCCAGTGCGCAATGACCCTTTTGGCAAGCTCTTGCTGCTCCTTTAATGGAGTTACCACAAAAAAGGCTTCAATCCCATAGGTTGCAGAAACCCGGGCAATGTCGTGAATATCCAGGTTTGTTATGGCAGAACATATCTTTTCTCCCTGCCTGTTCAAAACAGGATAATGTATGAGGGCCACGTAGATCTTCACCTGTTTTTTCTTTTTAGTTCCTCCAAAAAAGCCTTATCTTCTTCACTTAATTCTACCCTTTTTAGAAGATCAGGCCGTCTTTCAAAAGTGATCTTCAAGGCCTCTTTTCTTCTCCATCCTTCTATTTTTTTGTGATCACCACTTAAAAGCACATCCGGCACAGCCATTCCCATAAACTCTCTAGGGCGCGTATAGTGCGGATACTCCAAAAGACCAGTTGCAAAGGAGTCCTCCTTGGCAGATTCCTCTTTCCCAAGAACACCTGGAACCAACCTGGAAATGGCATCAATTATCACGAGGGCAGCAGGCTCGCCACCTGAAAGGACAAAGTCTCCAATGGATAGCTCCATATCCACAAAGGCCTTAACTATCCTTTCATCCACCCCTTCATATCTTCCACAAATAAGTATAAAATGTTCCTTTTTTGAAAGCTCCCTTGAAATTTCATGGTCAAAGACTTCGCCTCTAGGGCTTAAAAGGATAACGGTTGCGTCCTTATCATCTTTTTTTGCATGGGTAATTGCCTCTTTTAAAGGTCCAGGGATCATAACCATGCCAGGGCCACCGCCATAGGGCCTGTCATCAGTAGTTCTATGTCTGTCTGTAGTAAAATCCCTTAGATTTATGATCCTTACATTTATTAAACCCTTCTTGATTGCCCTTCCAAGAACACCTTCCCTTAGGGGAGACTCGAAAAAATTTGGGAAAATTGTGATGATGTCAAAGGTCATCTTCTCTTCTTTTTGAAGGGAGTAAAGGTTGCTTCAATAAGGCCCTTTGGCAGATTGACATTGCACCTTTTTTCAACCTTGTTAACCTCTTTTATAAAACCCTCTATCATGGGAATAAGGATTTCACCTTCCCCGTTTCTAACAACCAGGCAGTCATTGGAGCCTGTCTCAAGGATTGCCTCAATCTTTCCTAGAAGGTTTCCTTTTTGATCTATTACCTTCATGCCCTTTAATTCATACCAGTAAAATTCATCTTGACCTAATCCTGGTAAAAGATCCACCCTTTGAAAGACCTTTTTTTTGGCAAGTTCTTCGGCTCCATCTCTGTCATTGATGCGAGTAAAAAGACATACTACATCCTTCTGTCCCTTTATTCTAAAATTTTCAATAATAAATTTCTTATAAAGGACCTTTTGTGTATCCTTGAGAAAAAGGCAACCTGGCTCGGTAATACTTTCCGGCTGCGAGTAAACCTTTATCAACACCTCTCCTTTAAAGCCAACAGCCCTTTTTATATGGCCCACTACCACATATTTTTTATCTTTCATACAGGAAAAAACTCTTAATGGAAAGGGAATATAGGGCCTGTTTTGATCAACAGGCCCTCTTTAAAGGTTGGAATTTTATTCCAGGATCTCCAGAACAGCCCTTTTCTTTAATTTTGTAGAGGCTGCACTCAAGATAGTTCTCATGGCACGGGCAGTTCTGCCCTGTTTCCCGATAATCTTTCCAAGGTCTTCCTTGGCGACCTTAAGTTCAATGACCGAGGTCTGCTGACCTTCAACTTCATTCACCTCAACCTTTTCAGGATAATCAACCAGTGCCTTTGCGATGTGTTCAATCAATTCCTTCATTTTTTTACCTCCACTTTAACAGCCTACGGCCAGAATATCCAAAATTCTAACACTAGTTAAACAGCACATCCTGCTTTCTTCATTAAAGAACGGACTGTTTCTGTCGGCTGTGCTCCAACATTCAACCATTTTTTGACCTTATCTGCATCGAGCTTTATTTCAGCCGGGTCCTTTAAAGGATCATAGGTACCAAGTATCTCAAGAAATTTGCCATCCCTTGGTGCCTCTGAGTGAGCGGCAACAATCCTGTAAAATGGTCTTTTCTTTCTGCCACCTCTTGCCAATCGAATTCTTACTGCCATTTATTCCTCCATTTTTTATTTATATTCATTTTTTTTCTAAATTAAACCCCTGAAACTAAAATATCCTCAAAAGGGAAAAAGCCCCTTGGGAATCCTTTTGAAATTGCCCTTGCTGAATTTCTTTAGCATCTTTTGCATCTCTGAATAGTTCTTTAAAAGCTGGTTTACGTCCTGAACGGTTGTCCCGCTTCCCTTGGCAATGCGCCTTTTTCTGCTTGCATTTATGATTGTGTGTTTTCGCCTTTCTAGGAGTGTCATGGAATTGATTATTGCCTCAATCTTAACAAGGTCCCTTTCATCGGGCATCATTCCCTTAAACTGTTTCATTTTATTAAGACCTGGAATCATGGATATGATCTGTTCCAGGGAGCCGAGCCTTCTTACTTGTCTTAGCTGGTCTCTAAAGTCTTCAAGGGTAAACGTGTTTTTCTTAAGCTTTTCTTGAAGCTCAAGGGCCTTTTCCTTGTCAAGGGTATCCTGGGCCTTTTCGATGAGGGTGAGGACATCCCCCATACCAAGGATTCTATCGGCTATCCCCTTTGGATGAAAGACCTCAAGGGCATTAAGTTTTTCGCCTACTCCTACAAATTTTATAGGGGTTCCTGTAACGGCCCGAATGGATAAGGCTGCCCCTCCGCGGGCATCACCTTCCATTTTTGTAAGGATAACGCCGGTTATGGAAAGAAGGTCATTAAAGGTCTTTGCAATGTTGACTGCATCCTGGCCTGTCATGGCATCTGCCACTAAAAGGATTTCCTGGGGCTCCACCTGTTCCTTTATGGCCTTAAGCTCTGCCATGAGCGCCTCATCGATATGGAGCCTTCCGGCTGTATCGATAATTACTGTATCGTGCCCTTGCATCTGGGCCTGGGCAACTGCCTGTCTGGCTATGTCAGGTGGAGGGGTTCCTTCCTTTGTCTCAAAATATGGGCAGTTAAGCTGTTTGGCCAGGGTTTCAAGCTGTTTAATGGCAGCAGGTCTATAAATATCAGCAGGCACAAGATAGGGCCTTCTGCCCTTTCTCCTCAGCCACCTTGCTAGCTTTGCAGCAGTTGTGGTTTTTCCTGAGCCCTGAAGACCAACAAGGACTATTACAGCAGGCTGGCGGCCTGAAAGATTCAGCCCTTCGGCAGTCTCTCCCAAAAGGCTGATGAGTTCTTCATGAACGATCTTGATTACCTGCTGGCCAGGTGTAAGGCTTTCCATTACCTCCTGGCCAACTGCCCTCTCTCTAACCCTTTTGATAAAGTCTTTTACAACCTTGTAATTGACATCGGCCTCTAAAAGTGCAAGACGCACCTCTCTCAGTCCCTCCTTGATGTTCTCTTCACTGAGGGTGCCCTTGCCCTTTAACTTTTTAAATACCTTATTCAGCCTTTCGCTCAGGTTTTCAAACATTTAAATCCCAATAGGAAAAATTTTCGGCCTAAACCGTCTAAAAATACTAGGACGCTTGGGGCATGTCAACAAATGTCAAGTTACAAAATTTTTAATTTTTAAAAAGGGCGTACATCTGTTTTTTACCTTGACAATCTCAAAAGATTCTTTTAGAAATCCCTTTGCCTTTTAAAAAAGGCGAATAATATATTCGTGTCATTTTTAAGGAGCAAAGTCATGAAAACTCCACTTCCCAAGTTGAACGAGATTGAAAAGAAGTGGTATGTGGTGGATGCAACAAACAAGGTCTTGGGACGCCTTGCAGGTCAGATTGCCCTTAGATTAAGGGGAAAGCATAAGCCCAGCTATACTCCACACCTTGATACAGGTGACTTTATAATTGTTATCAATGCCGAAAAGGTGCGTCTTACAGGAAGAAAGTTGGATCAAAAGATGTATTATCGCCATTCCGGGTACCTTGGCGGCCTTAAAAGCATGACTGCCAGACAGATGCTTGAAAAAAAGCCGGAAGAAGTGATAAGACTTGCTGTTAAACGAATGCTTCCCAAAAACAAGCTTGCAAGACATCAACTAAAAAAGCTTAAGGTCTATAGAGGCTCTGAACATCCACACCAGGCCCAAATGCCTGAACCACTTGAGATACCAGCATAAAAAAGAGGGAAAATATGGAAAGGATATATGCCACAGGAAAAAGAAAGACAGCAGTTGCCAGGGTTTGGATTTATCATGGAACTGGAGAAATTATTGTAAATGGAAAAAATTTTGATGATTACTTTGACATAGCTGTTGCTAGGCTTATAGTAAATGAGCCCTTTGAGGTTACTGGAACACTGGGAAAGATTGATGTAAAGGCCACCGTAAAGGGCGGAGGGAAAAATGGGCAGGCAGAGGCCCTTCGCCATGGAATAGCAAAGGCCCTTCAGATAATGGACCCCGACCTAAGGCCGGCCCTAAAAAAGGCAGGACTCCTTACAAGGGATGCCAGGGTAAAGGAAAGGAAAAAATACGGCCTTGCCGGAGCAAGGAAAAGATATCAGTACTCGAAACGTTAAAATCTTTCTACTTATCTTTTTGCATTAAAAAAGGAAGGCCTTGGCCTTCCTTTTTTATTTGACTCATCTTTAACAGTTGTCAGTGATCCTCCCCCAAAAAATTCCTTTTTACAATGAAAAATGTATCCGAGATGGTGTTATTTTGATAGATTTTTGAAG
>JALXCD010000064.1 GCA_026991135.1 Deltaproteobacteria bacterium
GCCTTACAGAAGAGGCGGTAAAGGGCTACAATACCTATGCAAAGATGAACCCGCCCCTAAGGACCGAAGAGGATAGATGTGCCATCATTGAAGGCTTGAGGGATGGGACCATAGACTGTATTGCAACGGATCATGCCCCCCATGAAGACCTTGTAAAGGAGTGTGAATTTGCCCAGGCTGCAAATGGCATAATAGGCCTTGAGACAGCCCTTCCACTGGCCCTTAAGGTTTTGATGAGAAATGAGGGATTTTCCCCAAAAAGGATAGTTGAGCTTATGTCCCAGAATCCTGCAAAGGTCCTTGGTCTTAATGGAGGAAGCCTTAAGGTGGGAGATCCTGCCGATATAACGATTATTGATCCTGATTGCCAATTTACCTATTCAAGGGAGAAGGTCCTTTCAAAAAGCCATAACAGCCCCTTTTTGGATGAATCCTTCAAGGGAAGGGCAATAATGACCGTTGTGGATGGAAAAATCGTATTTGAACAAAAGGGTTAATGAATCAATTTAATCTTTTTTCATTCGTCTTCCTTTAGGCCTTCTATTTTTAAAAAAATCAATGAAATAGCCAACTTCCCATAAAATTTTTACTTGACTTTTATATACGCAATGCGTATATTTAGAGCAGACAATGGATGCTAAAAGATTAAAAAAGATAAGGGAAGATCTTGGGCTTACCCAAAGGGAGATGAGTAGCCTTTTGGATACGCCCTTTAGGACCTATCAGGACTGGGAGCTTGGCAACAGGCGCATTCCCGGGATATGTGAGGTTGCCATAGATTGTCTATTAAGGTGTAAAAGTGCCTTTAAGGCCAGGAGAAAAAAGGACAAAAAGATCGAGAAGATAAAGGAGGTGTATATAATGGGACGCGAAGTAATCCTTTTTGAGACCGAGGAAAGAAAGAGCGTAAATGATATCGCCGCCTTTTTAAGGCAGCTTGCAGATAAGCTTGAGTCCGGAAATGTAAAATTGCGCACAGTAGGAAAGGAGCTTGTCCTTGATATCCCCAGGGAATTGACACTTGAAGTGAAGGTAGAGGAAGAGGAAAAAAAGGGTAAGATAAAGCAGAGCCTTGAGGTTGAGATAGAATGGATAAAGGGGCAGGGCCTTTCAGAAACAGGAGGAGTTGAGCTTGCATAAACCAAGGGGCCCATATTTATGGGCCATATTACTTTTCTTTTTTTTGGCATTATCCTTGCCGTCGCCTTCCCTTTCAAAAAGGCGCCCCCTTGTCATTTTTCATGCAGGAAGCCTTACGGTCCCCTTTTCCATCATGGAAAGGGAATTTGAGGCCGAGCATCCTGAAATCGATATCCTGAGGGAAGGGGGCGGAAGCACAAAGATGGCAAGGCTTATCACCCAGGTTGGAAAGCCAGCGGATATCTTTGCCTCTGCTGACTATCGGGTGATTGATGAATTTTTGATACCAGATTTTGCAAGCTGGAACATCCTTTTTGCAACCAATCAGCTTGTCCTTTGCTATACAGAAAAAAGCCTTTTTGCAGATAAAATCAATAAGGAAAACTGGCCGGACATACTCCTAGAAAAAGGTGTTAGGTGGGGAAGCGCAGATCCAAACCTGGATCCTTGCGGCTACCGGGCCCTTATGGTCATGAAGCTTGCAGAGCGCTATTACAAAAGACCAGGGCTCTATGAAAGGCTTATAGGTAAAAGGCCCCTAAAAAACATAAGGCCAAAATCCATAGAATTGATCTCCCTTTTAAAGGCAGGAAGCCTTGACTATGCATGGGAATATCTGTCTGTTGCTGTCCAACATGGTCTAAAATTTATAAGGCTTCCAATGGAGATCAATC